>NZ_JBUDGD010000111.1:0-5781 GCF_055484735.1 Pseudomonas sp. 15C
CATCGCATGAAAATACGAGACAGCGAGCAGGTCAGCGGCGCCCAGGGCCTGACCGACGTAGCCCTGGCCCTGAACCTGGCCCATGCGCAGCGCGTGGCGCGAGCGCGTACGCCGACGCTGCGTCGGTGAAGGAGGGCGGCACGGTCAGCGGCAACGTGCTGAACAACGACGTCGGCGGCGCGGACGGCCCGGCGGTCACGGGTGCGGTCGTCGGCGTGCGCGCCGGTGCCGACACTTCCACATCAGCCATCGGCGGCCTCAATTCGCAGATCAACGGCACCTACGGTTACCTGACCCTCGACGCCAACGGCAATGCGGTTTATCACAGCAATCCCAACACCGTGAACGGCCCGGGCGCGGTGGACGTGTTCACTTACACCGTGCGTGATGCTGACGGCGATGAAAGCACCACCACCATCACCATCGATGTCTATAACAGTTGCCTGAAAGCGGTCAGCGACAGCGATGTCATCGTCTATGAAAAAGCCCTCGATCTGAACAAGGACGGCCAGGATCTGGCGGCGGGCAGTGTGGTCGGCAGCGACCCGGGCAACAACGGCGAAACCGCGTCCGGCACGCTGGTCGGTTCGGTCACCGGCGCGGTCGGCGCGATCAGCTATGCGCTGGTCGGCAGCGCCAGCGGCAACTACGGGCAGATTCAGCTCAACCCCAACGGCACTTACACCTACACGCTGACCTCGCCGGCGAGCACCACGCCACAGGCCGACGACGGTGCCAACACCCTGACGGAAACCTTCACCTATCAGGCCACTGATTCACTGGGGAACATCGTCACCAGCACGATTGTGATCAGCGTCGTCGACGACGTGCCGAAAGCATTGAATGACAGCAACGCCAACACCGCTTCGGAAAACCAGCTGAGCCTCACCGGCAATGTGCTGATCAATGATGTGCAAGGCGCCGACGTGGTGGCGACCGGACCGAATGCCGGACCGATTACCCCCGGCACCTTCACCGGTACTTACGGCACGCTGGTGCTCAACGCCAACGGCACCTACACCTATACGCTTAACACCAACGATGTGGACTTCAAAAACCTCGGCGGCGGGGGCAACGGCAGCGAGACCTTCACCTACACACTGACCGATGCCGACGGCGACACCAGCACGGCCAATCTGGTGCTGAACATCCATAACAACGACGACCCAATCTGCCTCGATGGCCTCGATGTGAAGGGCGGCGAACTCACCGTCTACGAGAAAAACCTCAGCGATGGCAGCAGCCCAGACACACCGGCTCTGACCCAGAGCGGGACCTTCACGGTCTCGGCCCTCGATGGCCTGCAAACCATGACCGTCGGTGGCATCGCCGTGGTGACCAACGGTGTCGCCGCCGGCTTCCCGCAATCGGTGGTTTCGCCACTGGGCAGCACCTTCACCGTCACCGGTTACAACCCGGCCACCGGTGTCGTGAGTTACAGCTACACCCTGGTCGATAACGAAACGCATCCGAATGCCAACGGCGCCAACAGCCTCACCGAGAACTTCGCCGTTGTCGCTACCGATACCGACGGCAGCAGCGCGAGCGGCCAGATCAACGTCAACATCGTCGACGATCTGCCGGCGGCCAACCCGGATGCGGCTTCGGTTGCGGAGGGCGACACCGTCAGTGGCAATGTCCTCAGCAACGATGTGGGCGGTGCTGACGGTCCGGCGATCAGCGGCGCGGTGGTTGGCGTGCGTGCCGGCGCCGATACTTCCTCTTCTGCCATCGGCGGTTTGAATTCGCAGATCAATGGTACCTACGGCTACCTGACCCTCGACGCCAACGGCAACGCCGTCTATCACAGCAATCCCAACGTGGTGAACGGCCCGGGCGCGGTGGATGTGTTCACCTACACCGTACGCGATGCCGACGGCGACGAAAGCACCACCACCATCACCATCGACGTGCACGACAGCTGCCTGATAGCCGCCAGCGATTCTGATGTGACGGTCTATGAAAAAGCCCTCGACCTGACCAAGGATGGCCAGGATCTGGCGCCCGGCACGGTGACCGGTAGCGATCCAGCCAACAGCGGCGAAACCGCGACCGGCACGCTGGTGGGGGCAGTCTCCGGCGGAACGGGCGCTATCACGTATACCCTGGTCGGCAGCGCCACCGGCAGCTATGGGCAGCTGCAGCTCAACGCCGACGGCACCTATACCTACACGCTGACCTCGGCGCCGAAAACCACGCCGAGCGCCAACGACGGACCGAACACCCTGAGCGAAAGCTTCACCTACCAAGCCACCGATGCGCTGGGCAACAGCACCACCAGCACGCTGGTGGTCAACATCGTCGACGACGTGCCCAAAGCCGTGGCATCGGATCGCTCGGTGGCGGCGGTGGAAATCGACTCCAACGTTCTCATCGTCCTCGATATTTCCGGGAGCATGGCCGACCCCTCTGGCGTACCTGGTCTGTCGCGACTGGACCTGGCCAAGCAGGCGATCAGCGCCTTGCTCGAAAAATACGACGACCTCGGCGATGTGAAAGTGCAGCTCGTCACTTTCAGCAGCGGCGCCACCGATCGCACCTCGGTGTGGGTCGACGTCGCCACGGCAAAAAACCTGCTCGCCGGGCTCAACGCCGGCGGCGGTACCAACTACGACGCCGCGGTGGCGGTGATGCAGAGCGCCTTCAACACCTCGGGGAAACTGACCGGGGCGCAGAACGTCGGTTACTTCTTCTCCGATGGCAAACCCAACGAGGGCGACATCGGTACGGCCGACGAAACAGCGCTGAAAAACTTCCTCGATGCCAACAACATCAAGAACTACGCGATCGGCCTGGGCAGCGGCGTGAGCAACGCCAACCTCGACCCGCTGGCCTATGACGGCATCAGCCACACCGACACCAACGCAGTGGTGGTCACCGACCTCAATCAGCTCAACTCGGTATTGTCCGGCACGGTGCAGGGCGCCCCGGTCACCGGCTCGCTGCTCGGCGAGGGCGGTTCGTTCGGCGCCGATGGCGGTTTCATCAAGTCCATCGTGGTCGACGGCACCACCTACACCTACGATCCGAAAGCCCTCGGCGGCCAAGGCTCGTTGACCGCGAGCGGCGGCGCCAATCACGGCACCTTCAACACCGCCAACAACACGTTGACCATCGCCACCAACAACAGCGGCACCTTGCTGATCAACCTCGACACCGGCGAGTACACCTACATCTCGCAGAAAACCACCGCGGTGGTCATCACCGAGAACATCGGCTTCACCGTCAGCGACAACGACGGCGACCTCGCCAGCTCGACGCTGACCGTGAAAGTGATTCCCAACGCGCCACCGGTGGCGATGGACGATCACGTCATCACCAACGTGCTGTCGGGCAACATCGTGGTGCCGGGCGAACTGTTGCTGGCCAACGACACCGATCCGAACGGCGATGTCCTCAACGCCACACCGACCAGTTTCAACACCGGTTGGATTTCAAAAGCGGCGGACTTCACCGGCTCGGGCGCGATCCTTTTCAATAACCCGAACAACAACGCCGCTAACCAAAGTCTTGCCAACGTACGCAACTCGTTCAATGCCACTGCCGCGACCATGACCGCCGTGCTCGTTGTCACGGGGTATCTCGGCTCGGTGAGCAACAGCAACGCCAACGACGAAGACCGCATTACCGTCAACCTGCGCCAGGGTGAAACCCTCAACCTGGATCACAACCTCGATCCCGGTCGGATCAGCATGGAGTACTCGCTCAATGGCGGTGCCTGGATTGCCCTGAATGACGGGCAGACCCTCACAGCGTCAGCCGATGGCGTGTACCAGATTCACATCACCAACATCGCCAACGCCACGGGTAACGGCAACCCGAACGGGGCGGAAAGCTATCAACTGACCATGACGTTGAACTACGCAGGCGCCCATGACGTTACGGCGGATTATCACGGCTCCTACACCGTCAGCGACAACCACGGCGGCAGCGACACGGCCAACGTCAGCATCAGTTATCAGGACGGCCACATCCTCACCGGCACTTCAGGCGACGATGTACTGGTGGCTGGCAACGGCGAAAACATCATCAATGCCGGCGACGGCAACGATGTGCTCACCGCAGGCTCAGGCAACAATGAGCTGCACGGCGGCGCCGGTAATGACTTGCTCTACAGCGGCGCGGGCAATGACCTGCTCGACGGCGGCACTGGCATTGATACCGCCAGCTACGCTCACGCAACGGCCGGCGTCAGCGTCAATCTCGGCCTGCTCGGCGCGCAAAACACCCTGGGCGCCGGCAGCGATACCCTGACCGGCATCGAAAACCTGCTCGGCTCCAACTTCAACGACAGCCTCACCGGCGACAACAACAGCAACGTGATCAACGGCGGCCTCGGCAACGACACTCTGAACGGTGGCGGAGGCGACGACCTGCTGATCGGCGGCCTGGGCAACAACACCCTGACCGGCGGGGCCGGGGCGGATACCTTCCAGTGGCTCAAGGGCAACAGCGGCCACGACCTGATCACCGACTTCACCCCCGGCACCGACAAGCTCGACCTGTCGCAACTGCTGCAAGGCGAAAACGCCAGCACCGCCTCGCTGGACGACTATTTGCACTTCACCGTCAGCGGCAGCGGCGCTTCGGTGATGACCAGCATCGACGTCAGCGCCATGGCCGGCGCCACGCCGAACCAGACGATTGATCTGGCCGGCGTCAACCTTGCCAGTCACTACGGCGTGACACCGGGCGCGGGCGGCATGGTGGCTGGCGGGCATGACACGGCGACGATCATCAGCGGGATGTTGAATGATCACTCGTTGAAGGTGGATACGGTGTAAGCGCAGTCTGAAACGAAAAAACCGCCGTCCCGGTTATCCGGACGGCGGTTTTTTTCTGCCTGAGGGTGCTGCGTTGCTCATACGTCAGGCTTCGCGAGCAGGCTCGCTACTACATGGGAACACCGTCAACAATGTGGGAGCGAGCCTGCTCGCGAAGGGGCCAGAACTGGCACCGAACCAACAGCTGCCGATTGATCGTTCCCACGCTTGATCGTACCCACGCAGAGCGTGGGAACGATCAGTGGAGGGTGGCGCTACTGCGGCAACTCCAGATTATCCAGCACCCGATTCATCGCCAGCTCGCCAAGCATGATCAACTGCGCAATCCCCAACAGCGTTCTGCGCTGCGAGGCGGGTATGAGGTTGGCGAAATCATTGGCGATGGTTCTGGCCGAGGCGAGGGTTTCGCAGGCGTTGGCCAGCAGTTCCTCGTTTTTGAAGTCAGCGGTCACGGCGTACATCGTGCGTTTTTTACGCGGCGGTGGAGGGGAACCGGGCGGGCAAAGGTAGTGATCGAGGGCGCGGTCGGCGGCCTCGTGGAGTTTGGTGGAGTCGAGGGAATCGTAGGGGGAGGTGGGGTCGGTTGCGGGTGGGTTTGGCGTTGGTTTGGTCATGGTTGAAGCCTCTAGAGTAGTGAAGCTGCCACCGTTCGCTGCTAACGAAGGAGGTGGCGGCTGTACGCGGGTTAGCAGACCAGGACTCTAGAACCCGGCGCACCGAAGTGCCCCACGCAAAGCCGCCATAACGGAGACGGATTTTGTGCGTCTAGAGATAACCCGGGCTGCTAAACCCGATCACTGAACATTCAGCGACTGGACCACAATAGAACCCGACCCCAAAGCGCACAAGCCGGCGGATTCTGGCTTGGCTGTAGGCAATGGCGCAAGGGTTTGTAGCCTGGAAGGCGTGTCTGGAGGTGTCTTTTAAACGCCTTCGTTTAAATCGAAAAGTTGCGCCGAATCGGATGGCCTCTTCGCGAGCAGGCTCGCTCCCACAT
>NZ_JBUDGD010000112.1:0-5549 GCF_055484735.1 Pseudomonas sp. 15C
AGGAGGTGCAGCGAAGCAAACCGTAGCCGCTGCGCCCGGATCGATCCCGGAGCGAAGGGACCCGAGCTTGCGAGGGCCGTACGTAGGAGCAAGCGTTTTTTGCTTACTTTTTTAGGCGCTTGTAAAAAAGTAAGTCGCCGTAAGGGCGAAACCGCCAGCCGCACCCCCCGAAGCAACGGATATGCACCCAAAACCCAAAGAGCATGGTCGGCCCACAGGCCGCCACGCCCACAAAAAATCAGAACGCCGTAACCCCCCCATCCACCGCCAACGAATGCCCCGTCGTAAATGCCGCCCCATCGCTGCACAAATACAACACCGCGCTGGCAATCTCCCCGACCGTACCAATGCGCCCCACCGGATGCATGGCATTGGCAAATTCGCCCTTCTTCGGGTCCGCCTCATAAGCACGACGGAACATATCGGTATCGATCACCGCCGGACACACCGCATTGACGCGGATCTTCTTCTTCGCATATTCGATCGCCGCCGACTTGGTCAGCCCGATCACCGCATGCTTGGAGGCCGCATAAATGCTCATCTTCGGCGCCGCACCCAACCCCGCCACCGACGCCGTATTGACGATCGCCCCGCCGCCCTGCGTCAGCAGCAATGGCAACTGATATTTCATGCACAGCCAGACGCCTTTGACGTTAACCCCCATGATCGCATCGAACTCATCCATTGAACCGTCGGCCAGTTTGCCCTTCTCGATCTCGATGCCGGCGTTGTTGAAGGCGTAATCGAGACGGCCGTAGGTATTGATGACTTCGTCCATCAGATTTTTAACATCGCTCTCGACGGTCACGTCGCAACGCACGAAGGATGCTTCGCCACCGGCAGTACGAATCAGCGCCACCGTGCTCTCGCCGCCTGCCGCATCGAAGTCGGCGACCACTACTTTCAGGCCTTCGGCAGCAAACGCCTGAGCGGTCGCGCGGCCAATGCCGTTGGCCGCTCCGGTAACGACAACGACTTGACCGGAAAACGTCATGCTCATGCGGGTGTCCTCGAACGCTGGATATGCCGAAACGGCTGGAAAGTGCTGAGTGGCAGCATAGCCATCGCGCTCGGTCGCACGTCAGCACTATCCACACAGCGGTTATGCGCCCATGAACCGCAGTGATTAACCCATAACCTGAACTATCACCGCACTGGATCGACGTGCATTCGCCGCGTCAGCCAACCTTGCACCATCGCCGCCGAGGGTCTATCAACAAAGCTTCATTCCGTTCGAGTGCCTGTCATGACCAACCAGACCAATCGCCAGTTCCTGCTCGCCAAACGCCCGGTGGGTGCGGCCAGCCGCGAGACCTTTACCTATCAGGAAGTGCCGGTCGGCGAACCGGCTGAAGGACAGATTCTGGTGAAGAACGAATACCTGTCCCTGGACCCGGCCATGCGCGGCTGGATGAACGAGGGCAAGTCCTACATTCCGCCGGTCGGTATCGGTGAAGTCATGCGTGCGCTGGGCGTAGGAAAAATCATTGCTTCGAACAATCCGGGCTTTGCTGTCGGCGACTACGTCAACGGCGCCATCGGCGTGCAGGATTATTTCCTCGGCGAGCCAAGAGGTTTCTACAAGGTCGATCCGAAACTGGCCCCGCTGCCGGTGTATCTGTCCGCGCTGGGCATGACCGGCATGACCGCCTACTTCGCCCTCCTCGATGTCGGCGCGCCAAAGGCTGGCGACACCGTGGTGCTGTCCGGTGCGGCCGGCGCGGTGGGCAGCGTTGCCGGGCAGATCGCCAAGCTCAAGGGTTGCCGGGTGGTCGGCATTGCCGGTGGCGCCGACAAGTGCAAGTTTCTCATCGACGAACTGGGCTTTGACGGTGCCATCGATTACAAGAGCGAAGACGTTATTGCCGGGCTTAAACGCGAATGCCCGAAGGGCGTCGACGTGTATTTCGACAACGTCGGCGGTGACATTCTCGACGCGGTGTTGAGCCGCTTGAACATGAAGGCGCGCGTGGTGATCTGCGGCGCAATCAGCCAGTACAACAACAAAGAAGCGGTCAAAGGTCCGGTCAATTACCTGTCGCTACTGGTCAACCGCGCGCGGATGGAAGGCTTCGTGGTGATGGACTACGCCGCACAGTACGCCAGTGCCGCGCAGGAAATGGCCGGGTGGATGGCCAAGGGGCAACTGAAGAGCAAGGAAGATATCGTCGAAGGCCTGGAGACGTTCCCGGAAACCTTGATGAAATTGTTCAACGGCGGGAATTTCGGCAAGTTGGTACTGAAGGTCTAAATTCACCGCAAAACAAATGTAGGAGTGAGCCTGCTCGCGATAGCAGTGTGTCAGTCACAATGTATGTAACTGTCAGACCGCTATCGCGAGCAGGCTCACTCCTACACGCAGATACGTGTTGCTCAGGCGATCTCGGCCACAACCGAAGCCAGCGCCTGGGCCGGATCGGCCGCCTGGCTGATCGGACGTCCAATCACCAGATAATCGGAACCGGCATCCAGCGCCTGACGTGGGGTCAGAATGCGGCGCTGGTCGTCCTGCGAACTGCCGGCCGGACGAATCCCCGGAGTCACCAGTTGCAATGACGGGTGCGCGGCTTTCAGTGCGGTGGCTTCCAGCGCCGAACAGACCAGACCGTCCATTCCGGCTTTCTCGGCCAGTGCCGCCAGACGCAGCACCTGTTCCTGCGGCTCGATGTCCAGACCGATGCCGGCCAGATCCTCACGCTCCATGCTGGTCAGCACGGTCACGCCGATCAGCAATGGCTGCGGGCCGCTGCGCTTGGCCAGCTCTTCACGGCAGGCCGCCATCATGCGCAGGCCACCGGAGCAATGCACGTTGACCATCCACACGCCCATCTCCGCAGCGGCTTTCACGGCCATCGCGGTGGTGTTGGGAATGTCATGGAATTTCAGATCGAGAAACACTTCGAAACCCTTGTCACGCAGGGTGCCGACGATTTCCGCGGCGCAACTGGTGAACAGTTCCTTGCCCACTTTGACCCGGCACAGCTTCGGGTCCAACTGGTCGGCCAGCTTCAGTGCGGCGTCACGGGTGGGGAAATCCAGGGCGACGATGATAGGAGTCTGGCAGGCGGACATGAATGGGCTCTCAGGCAGGTCGAAATCGGCGCGCATTGTAGCGGAACCGGCGGCAGCGCGGCACCCGATGATCGGTAAATCGTCGTGCCGACGCTGATCAGCATAGCGCTCGCTGCTATTGTGTCGACTTCGATACACAGCCGACACGCCGCCAACATGCACCCGCATTAGTCTCGCCAGCCGCAACACGTCCTTACAACAGCACTTCCCGCCTCACGGCCGGACGCCTATGCTGAAAACCACCACCTCGCAGCCCATCTTTTTGTGGTTGGCGGCCTACTGGCAGACGAACAGCCCCATGCACAACACCCAAACGCCCGCTACGGATGAGCCCAAAGACGACAAGCGCTGGAGCATTCGTGCCCTGATCGTTGACGACGACGTGCCGATCCGCGAGTTGATGATCGATTACCTCTCGCGCTTCAACATCCACGCCAGCGGTGTCACCGACGGTGCGGCGATGCGCCAGGCGATGCAGGCCGAACATTTCGACGTCGTGGTGCTGGATCTCATGCTGCCGGGTGAAGACGGTTTGTCGCTGTGCCGCTGGCTACGCGCCGAATCGGACATCCCGATCCTGATGCTCACTGCCCGCTGCGAACCCACCGACCGCATCATCGGCCTCGAACTCGGGGCCGACGACTACATGGCCAAGCCGTTCGAGCCGCGCGAACTGGTGGCGCGCATCCAGACGATTCTGCGCCGCGTGCGCGACGACCGCAGCGAACAGCGAGCCAATATCCGTTTCGATAACTGGCGCCTGAACAGCGTCATGCGCCAGTTGATTGCCGACAATGGCCTGGTGGTGCCGCTGTCCAACGCTGAATTCCGCCTGCTCTGGGTATTTATCGAACGTCCGCGGCGGGTGCTCAGCCGCGAACAATTGCTCGACGCCGCCCGCGGCCGCTCGATCGAAGCATTCGACCGCAGCATCGATTTGCTGGTGTCGCGCCTGCGACAGAAACTCGGCGATGACCCGAAAGCGCCACATCTGATCAAAACCGTGCGCGGTGAGGGATATCTGTTCGACGCACGGGACATCGGCTGATGCGGGCGCGCTTCGACACGCTGTTCGGACGCCTGTTCGGCGTGCTGTTCGTGGCGATCGTCCTCGCGCACCTGCTGGCGTTCAGCTGGTTCCGCCTGTACGGCCCGCCCCCGCCTCCACCACCGCCGGAGTTTTCCCAAGGTGCCGAGGGGCAACAGTCGCCGCCCGACCCGCGTTACCCGCACCGCCCACCGCGTCCGTGGTTCGGTGGCCCGGTGGTGCCGCTGACCTTTCAGTTCATCACCTTGATGATCGCGGCATGGTACGGCGCCAAACTGCTCAGCCGCCCGATCCAGCGCCTGAGCGATGCCGCCGAACGCCTCAGCGAGGATCTCGACAGCCTGCCACTCGACGAGTCCGGCCCACGCGAAGCGCGACAAGCGGCCTCCACCTTCAACCTGATGCAACGGCGTATTCGCGAACAGGTCCAGCAGCGCGCGCGCATGCTCGGCGCCGTCTCCCACGATCTGCGCACACCGCTGTCACGACTGAAACTGCGCCTGGAAAACCTCAGCGACGAAAAGCTCCAAGGCCAGATGCGTCAGGATCTGGACGACATGATCAGCATGCTCGACGCCACCCTCACCTACCTCCACGAACAGCGCACCAGCGAAGCCGTGCAACTGATGGACGTGCAGGCGCTGGTCGAATCGCTGTGCGAAAACGCCCAGGACCAAGGTGCCGACGTGCAAGTCAGTGGTCATTGCGCCCCGTTGCCGGTACAGCCAATGGCACTGCGTTCGTGCCTCAACAACCTGCTCGACAACGCCCTGCGATACGCCGGCCAGGCGCGCATCGAACTGCACGATCAACGCGAACAACTACTGATCCACGTAATCGACCATGGCCCCGGGATTGCCGAAGACCAACGCGAAGCCGTGTTCGAGCCCTTTTACCGACTGGAAGGCTCACGCAATCGCAACTCCGGCGGTGTCGGCCTGGGCATGACCATTGCGCGCGAGGCTGCACAGCGTTTGGGTGGACAGTTGAATCTTCAAGAAACCCCGGGCGGTGGATTGACCGCCGTGATTCGCCTGCCGCGGACCTGAAAACACAATGGTCCTCGGTAGAAAGTACAAGTATCTGGATGTGGCGGCCTGAGTTGAGCCGGCAGTTGCGGTCAGCCTGAAAAGCCCCTCATCGGAACGCCGCCCGCCTAGCCCTCTCCCAAAGGGAGAGGGAACTGACCGGGGTGATTGGGAGAGTTATGCCGACGCGAAATACCGAGTCGAACACAAATTCTGAAAAGCCCAAAGATCGGCTCCCTCTCCCTCGGGAGAGGGCTGGGCGGGCGGCGTTCCGATGAGGGGCGAATCCACCGAAAATCTCCAGCCATGCGGCGCTTCTCACCACTCAACAATGAGCGCCAGCTCGAGTGCTCTTGATCTTGATCTTGCCTAACCAGCGACATCGGAAGGCTGAGTGGAGG
>NZ_JBUDGD010000113.1:0-4973 GCF_055484735.1 Pseudomonas sp. 15C
ACGTGCCGACCGCGGCCAATGACGTGTACAACAATGGCAGCACCGTCAGCACCACCATAACTGGCGCTACCGGTGGCAATTTCGAAAACCTGGTGCCGAACACGACGCCAGCCGTGACCACAATCACCGACTCGGTCGATGACACCGGACTGAGCCTCAGCGCCAGCGGTTCCGTGGCCGAAGGCGGCCAGATCACTTACACCGCGACGTTGACCAACGCCGCTGGCTCGCCAGTGACCGTGACCTTGTCTAACGGCGCCGTGATCACCATCAAGACTGGCGAAACCACCGGCACCGCGACCGTAGCTGCACCTGCCGATGACGTCTACAAAGACGCCGGCTCGGTGCAGGCGACGATCACCAGCGCCACCGGTGGCAACTTCGAAAACCTTGTCCCGAGCACCACGCCAGCGGTCACTCAGGTCACCGACACCATCGATACCTCGACGGTCAAATTGACCGCCGATACTTCGGTCGCCGAAGGCGGCACCGTCACTTACACCGCCACCGTCGGCGCGCCAGTCACCGGCTCGCCTGTTGTCGTGACATTGGCCAACGGCCA
Source organism: Pseudomonas sp. 15C (assembly GCF_055484735.1). Taxonomy (NCBI): domain Bacteria; kingdom Pseudomonadati; phylum Pseudomonadota; class Gammaproteobacteria; order Pseudomonadales; family Pseudomonadaceae; genus Pseudomonas; species Pseudomonas sp. 15C. The sequence continues at coordinate 563 of NZ_JBUDGD010000113.1, forward strand.
GAACATCACCATCGCCGTCGGCCAGACCACCGGTTCCATCACCTACACCGCTCCGAACGACGCGCTGACCGGCAACGCTCCGCTGACCAACTCAATCACCAACGTCAGCGGCGGCAACTACGAAAATCTGGTTGCGGACAAAACTCCAGTTTCGACCACCGTCACCGACGTTGCCGACACCACCAATCTGTCGCTGAGTGCGACAGGATCCGTGGCTGAAGGTGGCCAGATTACGTACACCGCGACGCTGACCAACGCCGCTGGCTCACCGGTGACCGTGACCTTGTCCAACGGCGCCGTGATCACCATCAAGGCTGGCGAAACCACCGGCACCGCGACCGTTGCTGCACCTGCCGATGACGTCTACAAAGACGCCGGCTCCGTGCAGGCGACGATCACCAGCGCCACCGGTGGCAACTTCGAAAACCTGGTACCAAGCACTGCTCCAGCCGTGACGACAGTCACCGACACCATCGATACCTCGACGGTCAAATTGACCGCCGATACTTCGGTCGCCGAAGGCGGCATCGTCACCTACACCGCCACCGTTGGCGCACCGGTTACCGGCTCGCCTGTTGTCGTGACGTTGGCCAACGGCCAGAACATTACCATCGCCGTCGGCCAGACCACCGGCAGCGTTACCACCCCCGTATCGAATGACGTCCAGATCGGTCACGCACCGTTGACCAACTCGATCACCAACGTCAGCGGCGGTAACTACGAAAATCTGGTTGCCGACAAGACCCCGGTCAGCACCACCGTGACCGATACCGTCGACACCACCACCGTTGCGTTGACCGCCACCGGCAACGTCAACGAAGGCGGGCAGATCGTCTACACCGCGACGCTGAGCAACCCGGCCGGCACGCCAGTCACCGTAACCCTGAGCAACGGCTCGACGATCACCATCGACGCCGGCAAGACCACCGGCACCGTGACCGTTCCGGCGCCGGCCGATGACGTCTACAAAGACGCCGGCAAAGTCGAAGTAACCATCAAGGACACTGCGGGCGGCAACTTCGAAAACCTCGTCGCCAACCCGACGCCGGCGGTGACCAACGTCGCCGACACGGTCAACACCACGCACCTGACCCTCAGCGCTGAAAGCTATGTGCTCGAAGGCACCTCGATCACCTACACCGCGACCCTGACCAACGCCGCGCAGACGCCGGTGACCGTCAACCTGAGCAACGGCCAGACCATCACCATCGAAGCTGGCAAGACCAGCGGTTCGGTGACCGTCGCCGCGCCGAGCGATGACGTCTACAAGGATGTCAGCAAGCTCACCGTGACCATGACCGATGCCAGCGGCGGCAATTTCGAGAGACTCGACGTCAGCAAGACCCCGGTCAGCACCACGGTCAACGACACCGTCGACAAGACCAGCCTGACCCTGACCGCCAGCGACACCGTCAGCGAAGGTGGCCAGATCACCTACACCGCGACCCTGAGCAACCCGGCCGGCAGCGCCATGACGGTGACCCTGGCCAACGGCGCGGTGATCAACATCGCTGCCGGCGCCACCAGCGGTTCGGTGAACTTCCCCGCCCCGGCCAACACGCCATACGTGGATGGCGGCAAGGTGCAGACGGCGATCTCCAGCCACACCGGCGGCAATTTCGAGAAGGTCGATGCCGATCGCTCTGCGGTCGTGACCAAAGTCACCGACAGCGTCGACACCACCAATATCAGCCTGAGCGCCACCGGCAGCGTTGCCGAAGGTGGCTCGATCGTCTACACCGCGACCCTGACCAATCCGGCCGGCACGGCAATGACCGTGACCCTGAGCAACGGTGCGGTGATCAACATCGCCAAAGGCGCGACCAGCGGCACCGCGACGGTCGCCGCTCCCGGCGATGACGTTTACAAGGACGCCGGCAAGGTCGATGCGAGCATCACCAAGACCAGCGGCGGTAACTTCGAAAATCTGGTGGTCGACAAGACCCCGGCCGTGACCGATGTCACCGACACCATCAATAACAGCACCGTTTCACTGACGGCCAGCGCCAGCACCGTCGAAGGTGGCGTGGTGGTGTACACCGCGTCCGTGACCGCACCAGTCACCGGTTCGCCGGTAGTTGTGACCTTGTCCAACGGCCAGACCATCACCATCCCGGTCGGCGCCAGCAACGCCAGCGTCAACTTCACCGCGCCGAACGATGCTCTGGCCGGCGGCAACACGCTGAGCGTCAAAATCGACGGCACCAGCGGTGGCAATTACGAAAACCTCGTCGCCGATAAAACCCCGGCCGTGACCTCGGTGACTGACGTTGCCGACACCACCAACCTGTCATTGTCTGCGACTGGCTCCGTGGCCGAGGGCGGTTCGATTGTCTACACCGCGACCCTGAGCAATCCGGCCGGGACGCCGGTCACCGTGAATCTGAGCAACGGTGCGGTCATTACCATCGAAGCCGGCAAAACCACCGGCACCGTGACCGTTCCGGCGCCTGCCGATGACGTCTATAAAGATGCCGGCAAAATCGAAGTCACGATCAAGGACGCCTCGGGCGGCAACTTTGAAAATCTGGTGCCGAGCAGCACGCCGGCGGTCACTGATGTCACCGACACCGTTGACACCTCGACAGTCAAATTGACCGCCACCGAGACCGCTGCCGAAGGTGGCACTGTCACCTACACCGCCACGGTCGGCGCGCCGGTCACCGGTTCGCCGGTTGTTGTCACCCTGGCCAACGGTCAGAACATCACCATCGAAGTCGGCAAGACCAGCGGCAGCGTGAGCACTACCGCGCCGAACGATGCATTGACCGGCCACGCGCCGATCACTAACTCGATCACCAACGTCAGCGGCGGCAACTACGAAAACCTCGTTGCCGACAAAACCCCGGTCAGTACTACCGTGACCGACACCAGCGACACCACCAACCTGACGCTCAGCGCCACCGGTTCGGTGAATGAAGGCGGGCAGATCACCTACACCGCCACCTTGAGCAACGCCGCCGGTTCGCCCGTCACCGTGACCTTGTCGAATGGCGCGACGATCACCATCGATGCCGGCAAAACCACCGGCACCGTGACCGTCGATGCACCAAAGGACGACGTCTACAAAGACGCCGGCAGCGTTGAAGCGACCATCAAAGGCGCCACCGGTGGCAACTTCGAAAACCTGGTCACCAGCACCGTTCCGGCGGTGACCACCGTCAACGACACCATCGACACCTCCACCGTGTCACTGAGCGCTACGGCGAACGTCGCCGAAGGCGAAACCGTGGTCTACACCGCGACCGTGGGCGCGCCAGTCACCGGTTCGCCGGTGATCGTGAGCCTGTCCAACGGTCAGACCATCACCATCGCCGTTGGCGAAACCACCGGCAGCGTCAACTACGTCGCGCCGAACAGTCCGCTGGCCGGCGGCAGTTCGCTGAGCGTGACCATCGATGGCGCCACGGGCGGCAACTACGAAAAACTGGTGGTGGATGGCAAGTCCGCGGACACCGCGGTATCGGACACCACCGACACCACCAATCTGAATCTGACTGCCAGTGATTCGGTAGCCGAAGGTGGCCAGATCACCTACACCGCAACGCTGACCAACCCGGCCGGCACACCGGTGACCGTGACCCTGTCGAACGGCGCCGTGATCACCATCAAGGCTGGCGAAACCACTGGCACCGTGACCGTTCCGGCACCGGCCGATGACGTCTACAAGGATGCCGGCAAAGTCGAAGTCAGCATCAAGGATGCAACGGGCGGCAATTTCGAGAACCTGGTGCCAAGCACTGCTCCGGCGGTGACCAACGTCACGGATACCATAGACACAACCACCGTCAAACTGACTGCCACCGAGTCGGCCGCTGAAGGTGGCAACGTTACCTACACCGCTACTGTTGGCGCTCCGGTAACCGGTTCGCCTGTGGTCGTGACTCTAGCCAACGGCCAGACCATCACCATCGGTGTTGGCCAGACTACCGGCACCGCGACTACCACCGCACCGAACGATGTGTTGAACGGTCATGCACCGATCACTAACTCCATCACCAATGTGACTGGAGGTAACTTCGAAAATCTGGTTGCTGATAAGTCGCCGGTTTCGACCAACGTTACGGACACCGTCGACACCACCAACCTGTCGCTGAGTGCAACCAGTTCCGTGGCTGAAGGTGGTCAGATTACGTACACCGCAACCCTGACCAACCCTGCCGGTTCGCCAGTGACCGTGACGCTGTCCAACGGCGCCGTGATCACCATCAAGGCTGGCGAAACCACCGGCACCGCGACCGTGGCTGCGCCGTCCGACGACGTCTACAAAGATGCCGGCTCCGTGCAGGCGACGATCACTGGCGCCACCGGTGGCAACTTCGAGAACCTTGTTCCGAACACCGCTCCAGCCGTGACGACAGTCACCGATACCATCGACACTTCGACGGTCAAATTGACCGCTGATACTTCG
>NZ_JBUDGD010000114.1:0-4379 GCF_055484735.1 Pseudomonas sp. 15C
GAAAATCTCCCACGGTCTGTACTGCGCTAACAGTCAGAATCGAGCCTTGTCCCTCCTCCTCCCTTCAAGTCCTACCATACAAGCGAGCCTGCTCGCGAAAGCGCCAGCCCAGACACAAGAAACTGCAAAATTCCTGCACCACATCACTCCCCCGGATCGAAAATCCGCCTAGACTCCAGTCATCTCAAAGACAAGGCAGTCTCCATGATCTCGATGTCGTCGTTCCACGCCATGCTCATTCCGATCCTGAGCGGAATGCTCCTGCTGGCGATCGGTTTCAACTTCCGTGACAAGAACGCCGGCGTCTTCGCCATGTGGATCGGCATGTTGATGATCCTCGCCACAGTGATCTACAAGATCCTCGCCAAACTCAACGAATAACCCGTGCCGGCTCGCATTGCGCCCATGGGGCTCGTACACTCCAGCGCATCCACCCTTTGCCCGGTTGACCGCCTCGTGTTCGCTCGTTTCCTTGCCTTACCCAGCCTGTTTCTCGTTTTTCTGATGGCCCTGCTGCCGCTGGCACCCGCCCATGCGGTCGGTTTGCCCGGCATGCTCAACACCGGCAAAGCGCAGCCTGTCGCAGAGGTACCGCTCGGCCAGTCCCTCGACGAAGTCATCAAGTCTCTGGAAAACGACCAGCAGCGCGCGCAACTCTTGAGCGACCTGAAGAAACTCCGCGACGCCACCAACAAGGCCCAGGCCAGCCCCGAAGAAGGCGTGCTCGGCCTGATCGGCGGCACCCTCGCCAATTTCGAAAAACAATTCACCGGCGCCGACAGCCCGCTCAATCGCTGGGGCAACGAATTCGATCTGGCCAAGGACGAATTACGCGGCCTGATGCTGCCGGCCAATCAATGGCTGCCGATCATTTTCGGCTTCGCGATGATCCTGATGGTCTGGAGCCTGCTCGCCGCCGCGCTGATCTGGCTCGGCCACCGCGTGCGTCTGCGCTTCGGCCTCACCGAAGAACTGCCGCAACACCCGCGCGCCCTCGACATGCTGCGCTTTGCCCTGCGCAAGCTCGGGCCGTGGCTGATCGCGTTGGTGATGACCGTGTACATGAGCTACGCGTTGCCCTCGTCTCTGGGCAAGAGTCTGGCGATGGTGCTGGCGTACGCGCTGGTGGTGGGCACCTGTTTTTCGGCGATCTGTGTGATCGCGTTCTCCCTGCTAGACGGCCCGCATCGCCATCGCGCACTGTACATTTTGCGCCATCAGGCCTTCCGGCCGCTGTGGCTGATCGGCAGCTTCGCCGCGTTCGGTGAGGCCTTGAGCGACCCGCGTCTGGTCGCCAGCCTCGGCGTGCATCTGGCGCACACTGCCGCGACCGTGGCCAATGTGCTGGCGGCGCTGTCGACCGGTCTGTTCATCCTGCGTTTCCGCCGACCGATCGCGCACCTGATCCGCAACCAGCCACTGTCGCGGCGGCTGACCCGCCGCGCCCTCAGCGACACCATCGAAATCCTTGGCACCTTCTGGTACGTGCCGGCAATGGTGTTGGTGGGTATTTCGCTGTTCGCCACCTTCGTCTCCGCTGGCGACACCAGCACGGCATTGCGCCAGTCGCTGATCTGCACGGTGCTGCTGGTGTTGTGCATGGTCATCAACGGCCTCGTCCGCCGCCATTCACTGAAACCACAACGCGGGCCGAAACGGCATGCGCTCTATTCGGAACGCCTGAAAAACTTTTTCTACACCCTCGCGCATTTGCTGGTGTGGCTGCTGTTCATCGAACTGGGCCTGCGGGTCTGGGGCCATTCGCTGATCGGTTTCGCCGAGGGCGACGGTCATGACGTCAGCGTCAAACTGTTCAGCCTGATCGGCACGCTGATCATTTCCTGGCTGATCTGGATTCTCGCCGACACCGCCGTGCACCACGCCCTCACCCGTTCACGCAAAGGCCTGGCCAACGCCCGAGCGCAGACGATGATGCCGCTGATCCGCAACGTGCTGTTCGTGACGATTTTCATCATCGCGCTGATCGTCGCCCTGGCGAACATGGGCATGAACGTCACGCCGCTGCTGGCCGGCGCCGGTGTCATCGGTCTGGCCATCGGTTTCGGTGCGCAGTCACTGGTGGCGGACCTGATCACCGGCCTGTTCATCATCATTGAAGACTCGCTGGCCATCGACGATTACGTCGACGTCGGCGGCCACCTCGGCACCGTCGAAGGCCTGACTATTCGCACCGTGCGCCTGCGCGATATCGACGGCATCGTCCACACCATTCCGTTCAGCGAAATCAAAAGCATCAAGAACTACTCGCGTGAGTTCGGCTACGCGATCTTCCGCGTGGCGGTGCCGTACAACATGGAAATCAACGACGCGATCAAACTGATGCGCGACGTCGGGCAGAAGATGCGTACCGATCCGCTGCAACGACGCAATATCTGGTCGCCGCTGGAAATCCAAGGCGTGGAAAGTTTCGAGTCGGGCAGTGCGATTTTGCGTGCACGCTTCAAGACCGCGCCGATCAAGCAATGGGAAGTGTCCCGCGCGTTCAACCTGTCGCTCAAACGCCATCTCGATGAGGCCGGGCTGGACCTGGCAACGCCGCGCATGAGCGTGCAGGTGATCACCGCCGGTGGCGGCCAGCCGAAGGAATAGCACTCAGGCGCGCGGTTGCAGTCACAGGCAGGGAAGCCCGACAACAACAATCAAGGAGAAGCTCATGCAATTGACGCGCATTGCCCAGGCTGTTTTGCTCAGCCTGATCGCCAGCCACGCCGGTGCCGCCACCCTCGACAGCAGCCGCCAGCAGATCGCCGAACAAGCGCAAAAGCTTGAGTCCGAACTGCTGGAAACCCGCCGCGACCTGCACGCCCACCCGGAACTCGGCAACACCGAAAAACGCACCGCCGATCTGGTCGCCAAACAGCTCAAAGCCATGGGCCTGGAAGTGAAAACCGGCGTTGCCCGCACCGGCGTGGTCGCCGTCCTCAAAGGCGCCCGGCCCGGCCCGACCGTGGCCCTGCGCGCCGACATGGACGCGCTGCCGGTCAAGGAAGTCTCCGACCTGCCGTTCGCCTCGAAAGCCAAAGGCACCTACCTCGACAAGGAAGTCGACGTCATGCACGCCTGCGGCCACGACGCCCACACCGCAATCCTGCTGAGCACGGCGAAAATCCTCACCGGCATGCGCGACACCCTGCCCGGCACCGTGGTGTTTTATTTCCAGCCCGCCGAAGAAGGCCCCAGCGACTTCATCCCCGACGGCAAAAACACCTGGGGCGCGAAAATGATGGTGCAGGAAGGCGTGATGAAATCACCCAAGCCCGACGCGGTGTTCGGCCTGCACGTCTGGGCCGGTGTCCCCGCCGGCCAGATCGCCTACCGCCCCGGCCCGACCCTGGCCAGCTCCGACGACCTGCGCATCAAGATCCTCGGCAAACAAACCCACGCCGGCCGCCCCTGGGACGGCATCGACCCGATCACCGTCAGCGCCCAAACCCTCGTCGGCCTGCAAACCGTGGTCAGCCGCCGCACCGACATCTCGTCCTATCCGTCAGTCGTCAGCATCGGCACCATCAACGGCGGCACCCGCTACAACATCATCCCCGAATCCGTCGACATGACCGGCACCATCCGCTCCTACGACTACGGCATCCGCCAGAAACTGCACAAAGACGTCCGCCAGACCATCGAAAAAATCGCCGAAAGCGGCGGCGCCAAAGCCGACGTAACGATCATCGAAAAATACGACCCGACCATCAACAACCCGGCGCTCACCGAAAAAATGCTGCCAACCCTGAAATGGGCCGCCAAGGACGACGTCGTCCAAGGGCCGCTGGTGGGCGGCGCGGAAGACTTCTCCTTCTTCGCCAAGGAATCGCCGGGCTTGTTTGTGTTCCTCGGCGTGACGCCGAGAGACCAGGACATGAGCAAAGCCGCGCCGAATCATAATCCGGGGTTCTTTGTCGACGAGTCAGCGCTGGTGGTTGGAGTCAGGACACTGGCCTCGCTGGCGACGGATTACCTGTATGCGAATGCCGAGGTGGGCAAATAAGACCGAGTGGCTGAAACCGTCAACGTCAAAAGCCCCTCACCCTAGCCCTCCCGAAACGTCGGACCGCCCGTAGGGAGAGGGGACTGACCGAGGTGGATGCGAAAGGTACGCTGACCTGAAATACCGAGTCGTACGTAGTTTCCGAAAAGCCCACAAATCGGCCCCCTCTCCCTCGGGAGAGGGCTGGGGTGAGGGGCGAATCCACTGAAGATCTCAAGCCATACGGCGCTTCTAACCACTCAACAATGAGCGCCAGCTCGAGTGCTTTTGATCTTGATCTTGCCTAACCAGCGACATCGGAAGGCTGAGTGGAGGGATTGATCCGGGCGTGGGAGCGCAGCGACCGTACGACGAAGTCGTACACAGCGGA
>NZ_JBUDGD010000115.1:0-4206 GCF_055484735.1 Pseudomonas sp. 15C
TTCCGCTGTGTACGACTTCGTCGTACGGTCGCTGCGCTCCCACGCCCGGATCGATCCCTCCACTCAGCCTTCCGATGTCGCTGGTTAGGCAAGATCAAGGTCAAGGGCACTCGAGCTAACGCTCATTGTTGAGTGGTTAGAAGCGGGTGGTTGGCTTGGGATTTATGGAGTATTCACCCCAGCCCTCTCCCGAGGGAGAGGGGCCGATTTGTGGGCCATTCAAAGCTTGCGTTCGACTCGGTATCGCAGGTTGGCGTTATCTCTCACATCCACCTCGGTCAGTCCCCTCTCCCTCCGGGAGAGGGCTAGGGTGAGGGCGCTTTTGATTTCCGGCTTTGCGTTGATGCGCGCCCAATCCCGTGTATCCCTTTAAACAATGTGTATCAAGCCGTTAGATCGGTCGCTTTTGGCGGCGTTGTCGCACAGGCTGTGCGGCGTGGCTGTGTTTTACTGCGGTCAGCAAAACGGACAGGAGTTTGCTTGCTCATGGAATTGAGAATTGATCGACAGGCAATGGTGCCGGTCGTGCAGCAGATTGTTGATGGGCTGACGGATTGGATTCTGCAAAGTGGTGTGCCACCCGCCACTCGTTTGCCTTCTGCCCGGCAGATTGCCCGGGGCAATCTGCTGAGTCATTCGTGTGTTGTCGAGGCATGTGAGCGGTTGGTGTCGCAGGGGGTTCTGAGCTCATGCCAGGGGACCGGGTTTGTGGTTGCTGCTTCGCCGTCGATGGCTGGCGCCGATGTTGATCCTGAATTGTCTGGCGGGCGCTATGGCTGGTGCGATGCGGTTTGCGATGTCGGCGGTGGCTTGAAGTTGGGTTGCGGTGGTTTGCCGCAGAGCTGGCGTGAGCCGGACGATCTCAGTTATGCGTTGCGTGAGGTGGCGCGTACGGACATGGCCAGTCTGTTCAATTACAGCACGCCGCTTGGGTTGCCAGCGTTGCGTGAGCAGATTGTCAGGCGCTTGAAGCGGCTGGATATCGACGCTGGCAGTGCGCAGTTGTTGAGTACCGGCGGCGCCAGTCATGCGCTGGATCTGATCGTGCGCACGTTGTTCAAGGCCGGCGACTGTGTGGTGGTTGAGACGCCGGGGTATGCGCCGTTGTTCGATCTGCTGCGCCTGCATGGCGTGCGCATGCTGGAGGTGCGTCGTACGCAGAACGGGCCGGATGTCGAAGCGCTTGAAGCTTTGCTGCAGCAGTTCCGGCCGGCGGCGATGTTCATCAACAGTCATCACCACAATCCTACCGGCAGTTGCCTGTCGCCGGGCGTGGCGCAACGTATCCTGCAATTGAGCAGGCTTCATGACCTGCGCCTGATCGAGGATGATGTCTACGCCGACCTGCACACAGGTCACGGTACGCGTCTGGCTGCGCTGGACGATGATAGTCGAGTGATTTATGTGGGCAGTTTTTCCAAGACGCTGAGCAGTTCCTTGCGGGTCGGGTTTGTCCTCGCAGACAGTGAGCTGGTCAGGCGCCTGGCTCAGGTCAAAATGGTCAGTGGACTTGGGGTATCGCGATTTTCCGAGGCGGTGCTGGCAACACTGTTGGCCAGTGGTGCTTACCGTAAGCTGGTGCAGCGCCAGCGGCAGCGCTTGAATGCTGATCGCGTCGCGGCTTTGCAGGCGCTGGAAGACGCCGACTGGGAGGTGTTCGGCCGGCCGGCGGGCGGGTTGTTTATCTGGGCGCGTGCGCGGACGGCCGATCAGGGCCTGGTTCGCGGCCAGGCCCAGCGGTGTGGCGTGATGCTGGCGAACGTGAATGCGTTCAGTCCCAGCGGCGAATCGGGTGACTGGCATCGCATCAACGTGGCGTACGCCTGTGACCCACGGGCTCGGCAGTTTTTCCGCAACACCGGTTCGGATCGACCTCCAGTGTTCTGAAAACGACGCGGCTGTAGCTTTTTGCCATTATTGCGACGGCAGAGACTTGTGCTGGTTCCTGGCCGTTGCGACTCTTCGCTTTACTGACAATGGCAGAGGGCTCGCGCAATGATTTCGGCCATGCAAGGACGTTTCGCCAACCTCGGTATGGCGAAAAAACTGGGAATCGGGTTTGTGTTGGTCTTGCTCTTGACCGCTCTGGTGGCGGCGATTGGCGTCTGGTCCCTGCAGACCATCAGCCTGCGCTTCGACGGGCTGAAGCAGATGTCCTCGCTCAATAGCGGTCTGCTCAAGGTGCGCCTGCTCGAACAGGATTATGCCTTGCACGGCAACCCGAAGACGGCCGATGCCCTGCGTGAAGGCGTGGACGGTCTGGTGGCCCTGGCTAACGAGCTCAAGGCGCGCACGCCGGCCAATGTGTCGGTGATGAACGATGTCGAGCAGTCGCTGGGCGCCTATCGCAAGGCGTTCGATGAATTCGTATCGCTGAGCCAGGCCAAGGATCTTGCGCTGGAGATGGCCAGTTGGTCGGTATCCAGCGTGGCTAATAACCTGGACGTGCTGCAGGCCGGGCTGGCCGACGACGGCGCGTATACCCTGAAGGACACCGAGGGCAAGGATGGGACGCAGTTCATTGAACAAGCCAGTCAGGTCAGCCAGGTATCGCGCCTGATGTTGCAGGCGATGAATGAGGCCCGGGTTCGTCTCGATCAAAGTCGCAAGGGCGACGCCGACAGCGCCGGCAAGGGCAACATCGAACAGGCGGCGCAAGCGCAGACGCAGGCCGAAGAGCTGAAAACCACGGTCAAGGACGAGGGCTATCTGACCGTGCTCAACGAAGTGTCCGGGCATATCGCCGGGTTCAACGACAAGCTTGCCGAATACACCGGTTTGCTGGATCAGGAAAAAACGGTCTATGAACAATTGCATCAGCGTGCTGAGCAGGTGGTCGAGCGGGTGAATCAGGCTTATGTTGCCGAGGACGCCGCGATGCAGGCAGAGCTGAAGAAGAATTCGCTGTTGATCATTGGCTCCTCGGCCCTGGCGTTGCTGGTCGGGGTACTTGCTGCATGGTTCATCACCCGGCTGATCGTCGCACCGTTGCGCAGCGTGATTCAGGTGGCGCAGCAGATCGCTGCCGGCGACTTGAGTGCCAGCGTGCAAGTGACCCGGCGCGACGAGATTGGCCAATTGATGCTGGCGATGCAGCAGATGGGCGCGGGGCTGAGCACCATCGTCAGCGGTTTGCAGGCGGGGATCGAACAACTGGCCAGTTCGGCGCAATCGTTGTCGGCGGTCACCGAGCAGACCAACCTTGAGGTGAGCAGCCAGAAGGAGGAGACCGAGCAGGTCGCCACCGCGATGAACCAGATGACCGCCACGGTGCACGACGTGGCACGCAATGCCGAGGAGGCGGCGTTGGCCGCGCAGACCGCGGATGACAAGGTCGAGAGTGGCCAGCAGGTGGTGCGACAGAGCATGGCGCGGATTGAGCAGTTGGCCGATTCCGCAACTTCCGCCAGTTCAAGCATCGAAAGTCTCAGTGCTGAAATTCAGAATATCGGCACGGTGCTGGAGGTGATCAAGAGCGTCGCCGAGCAGACCAATCTATTGGCATTGAATGCCGCGATCGAGGCGGCACGGGCCGGGGAGCAGGGTAGGGGCTTCGCGGTAGTGGCCGATGAAGTACGTGCATTGGCGCGGCGTACGCAGCAATCGACTGAGGAGATTGAGCGGCTGGTCAGTGCGTTGCGCTCGGCGGCGCAGTCGTCGGTGCAGCAGATTCAGAGCAGCGGCGAACTGGTGAAGCTGGCGGTCAGTGATGCGTTGCAGACCGAGAGTGCGCTGGGGAGCATTGCGGTCGCGGTGTCGTTGATTCAGCAGATGAATCAGCAGATCGCGGCGGCGGCCGAGGAGCAGAGTTCGGTGGCGGAGGAGATCAATCGCAGTGTGACGAGTATTCGTGCGAGTGCCGATCAGTCGTCGATTGCGATGCGGGGGAATGCGGCTTCGAGTGTTGAGCTGGCGCAGTTGGGGGGGGAGTTGAGGTCCATGGTTGGGCATTTTCGGCTTTGATTGAGCCTTGGCGGCCTCTGGGCCGACCAGGCTTTGGGTGTTTTGGGTGAATATTCGTTTTTTTTGGTGTGGCGGGTGGCGGTTTCGCCCTTACGGCGAGTCCCTTTTTCAGACGCCAAAAAGGAACCAAAAGGCTTGCTCCTACGTACGGCCCTCGCAAGCTCGGGTCCCTTCGCTCCGGGATCGATCCGGGCGCAGCGGCTACGGTTTGCTTCGCTGCACCTACTTCCGCTGTGTCTGGCT
>NZ_JBUDGD010000116.1:0-4031 GCF_055484735.1 Pseudomonas sp. 15C
ATGGTAGTGTGGGGTTTCCCCATGTGAGAGTAGGTCATCGTCAAGATTAAATTCCGAAACCCCAATTGCGAAAGCAGTTGGGGTTTTGTTTTGCCTGCGGGAAATCGATGCGCTTGATTTCTATGCAATGGCCCGGTGCATGGCTATTATTCGGGCCTCATTGTGAGGCGAGACCTGCATGCTGACGTTGTTAAATCTCTTGAAGGACGGTCGATTCCATTCTGGCCAGGATCTGGGGGCTGCTCTGGGGATAAGTCGGAGCGCAGTATGGAAGCAGCTTCAGCACCTTGAGGCTGAACTTGGATTGTCCATCCATAAGGTTCGAGGGCGGGGCTATCAATTGGCAGCGCCATTGACTCTGCTCGATTCGGTGGAAATCTCCGCAACAGTGCCGAAGTGGCCGGTGACCGTGCTGGATTCAGTCGACTCGACAAATGCTGAAGCGCTACGCGCCATCGGCCAAGGTGCTTCTGCGCCGTTTTTGGTTCTCGCTGAGCGGCAGGTCTCCGGCCGTGGGCGTAGAGGACGTAAATGGGTCAGTCCGTTTGCTGAAAACCTTTATTACAGCCTCGTCCTGCGTATTGATGGCGGGATGCGCCAGCTTGAGGGATTGAGTCTCGTCGTGGGTTTGGCTGTTATGCAGGCTCTGCGAAATTTCGATGTCTCCTCTGCCGGACTGAAATGGCCCAACGATGTTCTTGTCGGAAACAAGAAAGTCGCGGGGATCCTCCTTGAGCTCGTCGGCGATCCGGCGGATGTTTGTCATGTAGTGTTGGGCATTGGCATCAACGTGAACATGCAAAAGGCTGACGAAGTCGACCAGCAATGGACTTCGATACGGCTCGAATCCGGCAATAGTGTTGATCGTAATGCTTTGGTGGGGGAGTTGAGCGCACAGTTGAACTCCTATATCCAGCGCCATCAGTTGAAAGGCTTTTCTACGCTTCAAGCAGAATGGGAAGCCAATCATTTGTGGCAGGGTCGTTCGGTATCATTGATTGCAGGTTCAAACCAGATAGACGGCGTGGTAGTTGGAATAGATAGCCAGGGTGCGCTGCGGCTGAAGGTGGATGGGGTGGAGAAAGTCTTTAGTGGTGGTGAGCTCAGCCTGAGGTTGCGTGATGATTCTTGAGCTCGATTGTGGAAACAGTTTCATCAAGTGGCGAGTATTGAAATCTGCGTCTGGAGTCTTGTATGCCGAGGGTGTCGTGGACTCTGATCTGGCATTGCTGGAGAGCTTGAAGGCTCTGGATGGGCTTGCCCTCCGCAGATGTCGCGTGGTCAGTGTCAGGACCGCTGAGGAAACAGATTCTCTGGTTGATGTTCTTGAGCGCGAGTTCGCTATTTCGGTAGTGCGCGCCACGTCCGCTCAGCAAATGTCCGGCGTCAGGAATGGTTACGAAGATTATCAGCGCCTGGGGCTCGATCGCTGGCTGGCCATGCTAGGCGGCTTCCACTTGGCATCGGGCAAGGCGTGCCTGGTACTCGATTTCGGTACAGCGGTGACGGCAGATTTCGTAGCGGCTGACGGTGAGCATCTGGGAGGCTTCATTTGTCCTGGAATGCCATTGATGCGAGATCAATTGCGCACGCATACCCGGAAGATTCGCTATGGAGACCTGGCGGCTGAGCGCGCGCTGTCCAGCACTGCGCCAGGGCGCACAACTGTTGAGGCGGTGGAGCGCGGTTGTTCCTTGATGTTGCGAGGCTTTGTGTTGACCCAGATGGAAATTGCCCACGCGTCTTGGGGTGAGAATTTTGCAGTTTTCATAACGGGGGGTGATGCCCGGCTGGTGGCAGATGTTGCGCCTGAGGCTCGGGTCGTGCCGGACCTGGTATTCGTTGGGTTGGCTATGGCGTGTCCTTTTTCCTGAGGTTTGTATGCGTTGGTTGTTCCTCCTGTTAGTCGTTCTGAACGTTTTTTATTATGTCTGGCATCAGCAGGAGGCGCCTCTGCGTGCAAAGGATGTGACGCCTCTCAGCTTGTACCGCGGTTCCCAGCAAGACATTCGTTTGCTAAGTGAGTCGAACGGTAATATGGGGGAGGGGTCTAAGGGGCAGGAGGGCCGGCGGCAAGACTGCTTGTTCCTCGGCGGCCTTGCCCGGCAGGAGTCGATTGCACGTCTTCAGCAACGTTTGGCAGGAATGGGGGTCGAGGTGCGGTCTTCGTCAAAAGATGTTTCGGGAGAGGGTTATTGGTTGTCTGTCGCGCCTCAGAGCCAGCGTTTATTGGGTGATGTCCAGTTGCAAAACCTTTCCAATGAATTCAATGAGTTAAAACATAAAATAATGCTGTGTGAGGGGGTTGCACCTGTTCAATAGTTTGCATAGAATGGCGCCCGCTCCACAGCGAAGACCTGAAGAGGTAGTTGAAGTGGGGTGGTGTCAATGCAGCTAACCTCAGGTTTTTAAATGAGAAAATGCTTGACAGGGGTTTGGCATAGTATAGAATGCCGGCCTGATTAGGAGGGGTTCCCGAGCGGCCAAAGGGATCAGACTGTAAATCTGACGTCTACGACTTCGAAGGTTCGAATCCTTCTCCCTCCACCAGATTTAAGCGTGAGCTGCAGGCTCCGCGGGTATAGTTTAGTGGTAGAACCTCAGCCTTCCAAGCTGATGATGCGGGTTCGATTCCCGCTACCCGCTCCAAGTTTGCAGGTTGTGCAAAGTGTTTTGCTCTTGTAGCTCAGTTGGTAGAGCACACCCTTGGTAAGGGTGAGGTCAGCGGTTCAAATCCGCTCAAGAGCTCCATCTAACAAGGCAGATATGAAAATATCTGCCTTTGTTTTAATGGTTGATATTGTTTTTCCAATTCTTCTGTTTGAGGGTGATATCGATGGCTAAGGAAAAATTTGATCGTTCCCTGCCCCACGTCAACGTTGGGACCATTGGTCACGTTGACCACGGTAAAACCACTCTGACCGCTGCTCTGACTCGCGTCTGCTCCGAAGTTTTCGGTTCGGCCGTCGTTGAATTCGACAAGATCGACAGCGCTCCAGAAGAAAAAGCTCGCGGTATCACCATTAACACCGCTCACGTTGAGTACAACTCGACTATTCGTCACTACGCTCACGTTGACTGCCCAGGTCACGCTGACTACGTGAAGAACATGATCACCGGTGCTGCCCAGATGGACGGCGCGATCCTGGTTTGCTCGGCCGCTGATGGTCCGATGCCACAAACCCGTGAGCACATCCTGCTGTCCCGTCAGGTAGGCGTTCCGTACATCGTGGTTTTCCTGAACAAGGCTGACCTGGTAGACGACGCTGAGCTGCTGGAACTGGTTGAGATGGAAGTTCGTGACCTGCTGTCGACCTACGACTTCCCAGGCGACGACACTCCGATCATCATCGGTTCGGCTCGTATGGCGCTGGAAGGCAAAGACGACAACGAAATGGGCACCACTGCCGTTCGTAAACTGGTTGAAACTCTGGATACCTACATCCCAGAACCAGTTCGTATGATCGACAAGCCATTCCTGATGCCAATCGAAGACGTATTCTCGATCTCGGGTCGCGGTACTGTTGTGACTGGTCGTATCGAGCGCGGTATCGTTCGCGTTCAGGATGCACTGGAAATCGTTGGTCTGCGTGACACCACCACCACCACCTGCACCGGTGTTGAGATGTTCCGCAAGCTGCTCGACGAAGGTCGTGCTGGCGAGAACTGCGGCGTTCTGCTGCGTGGTACCAAGCGTGACGACGTTGAGCGTGGCCAGGTTCTGGTCAAGCCAGGTTCGGTCAAGCCGCACACCAAGTTCACCGCAGAAGTTTACGTTCTGAGCAAGGAAGAAGGCGGTCGTCACACTCCGTTCTTCAAAGGCTACCGTCCACAGTTCTACTTCCGTACTACTGACGTGACTGGTAACTGCGAGCTGCCAGAAGGCGTTGAAATGGTAATGCCAGGTGACAACATTCAGATGACTGTTACCCTGATCAAAACCATCGCGATGGAAGACGGTCTGCGTTTCGCTATCCGTGAAGGCGGTCGTACCGTCGGCGCCGGCGTCGTAGCCAAAATCATCGAGTAAG
>NZ_JBUDGD010000117.1:0-3088 GCF_055484735.1 Pseudomonas sp. 15C
TTCGACGCAAATTGCTTGGGTGTTATATGGTCAAGCCTCACGGGCAATTAGTATTGGTTAGCTCAACGCCTCACAGCGCTTACACACCCAACCTATCAACGTCGTAGTCTTCGACGGCCCTTCAGGGAACTCAAGGTTCCAGTGAGATCTCATCTTGAGGCAAGTTTCCCGCTTAGATGCTTTCAGCGGTTATCTTTCCCGAACATAGCTACCCGGCAATGCCACTGGCGTGACAACCGGAACACCAGAGGTTCGTCCACTCCGGTCCTCTCGTACTAGGAGCAGCCCCTCTCAAATCTCAAACGTCCACGGCAGATAGGGACCGAACTGTCTCACGACGTTCTAAACCCAGCTCGCGTACCACTTTAAATGGCGAACAGCCATACCCTTGGGACCGGCTTCAGCCCCAGGATGTGATGAGCCGACATCGAGGTGCCAAACACCGCCGTCGATATGAACTCTTGGGCGGTATCAGCCTGTTATCCCCGGAGTACCTTTTATCCGTTGAGCGATGGCCCTTCCATACAGAACCACCGGATCACTAAGACCTACTTTCGTACCTGCTCGACGTGTCTGTCTCGCAGTCAAGCGCGCTTTTGCCTTTATACTCTACGACCGATTTCCGACCGGTCTGAGCGCACCTTCGTACTCCTCCGTTACTCTTTAGGAGGAGACCGCCCCAGTCAAACTACCCACCATACACTGTCCTCGATCCGGATAACGGACCTGAGTTAGAACCTCAAAGTTGCCAGGGTGGTATTTCAAGGATGGCTCCACGCGAACTGGCGTCCACGCTTCAAAGCCTCCCACCTATCCTACACAAGCAAATTCAAAGTCCAGTGCAAAGCTATAGTAAAGGTTCACGGGGTCTTTCCGTCTAGCCGCGGATACACTGCATCTTCACAGCGATTTCAATTTCACTGAGTCTCGGGTGGAGACAGCGCCGCCATCGTTACGCCATTCGTGCAGGTCGGAACTTACCCGACAAGGAATTTCGCTACCTTAGGACCGTTATAGTTACGGCCGCCGTTTACCGGGGCTTCGATCAAGAGCTTCGCGTTAGCTAACCCCATCAATTAACCTTCCGGCACCGGGCAGGCGTCACACCCTATACGTCCACTTTCGTGTTTGCAGAGTGCTGTGTTTTTAATAAACAGTCGCAGCGGCCTGGTATCTTCGACCGGCATGAGCTTACGGAGCAAGTCCTTCACCCTCACCGGCGCACCTTCTCCCGAAGTTACGGTGCCATTTTGCCTAGTTCCTTCACCCGAGTTCTCTCAAGCGCCTTGGTATTCTCTACCCAACCACCTGTGTCGGTTTGGGGTACGGTTCCTGGTTACCTGAAGCTTAGAAGCTTTTCTTGGAAGCATGGCATCAACCACTTCGTCACCCAAAGGGTAACTCGTCATCAGCTCTCGGCCTTAAGATCCCGGATTTACCTAAGATCTCAGCCTACCACCTTAAACTTGGACAACCAACGCCAAGCTGGCCTAGCCTTCTCCGTCCCTCCATCGCAATAACCAGAAGTACAGGAATATTAACCTGTTTTCCATCGACTACGCTTTTCAGCCTCGCCTTAGGGACCGACTAACCCTGCGTCGATTAACGTTGCGCAGGAAACCTTGGTCTTTCGGCGTGGGTGTTTTTCACACCCATTGTCGTTACTCATGTCAGCATTCGCACTTCTGATACCTCCAGCAAGCTTCTCAACTCACCTTCACAGGCTTACAGAACGCTCCTCTACCGCATCATCCGAAGATGATACCCGTAGCTTCGGTGTATGGTTTGAGCCCCGTTACATCTTCCGCGCAGGCCGACTCGACTAGTGAGCTATTACGCTTTCTTTAAAGGGTGGCTGCTTCTAAGCCAACCTCCTAGCTGTCTAAGCCTTCCCACATCGTTTCCCACTTAACCATAACTTTGGGACCTTAGCTGACGGTCTGGGTTGTTTCCCTTTTCACGACGGACGTTAGCACCCGCCGTGTGTCTCCCATGCTCGGCACTTGTAGGTATTCGGAGTTTGCATCGGTTTGGTAAGTCGGGATGACCCCCTAGCCGAAACAGTGCTCTACCCCCTACAGTGATACATGAGGCGCTACCTAAATAGCTTTCGAGGAGAACCAGCTATCTCCGAGCTTGATTAGCCTTTCACTCCGATCCACAGGTCATCCGCTAACTTTTCAACGGTAGTCGGTTCGGTCCTCCAGTCAGTGTTACCTAACCTTCAACCTGCCCATGGATAGATCGCCCGGTTTCGGGTCTATTCCCAGCGACTAGACGCCCTATTAAGACTCGCTTTCGCTACGCCTCCCCTATTCGGTTAAGCTCGCCACTGAAAATAAGTCGCTGACCCATTATACAAAAGGTACGCAGTCACCCAACAAAGTGGGCTCCCACTGCTTGTACGCATACGGTTTCAGGATCTATTTCACTCCCCTCTCCGGGGTTCTTTTCGCCTTTCCCTCACGGTACTAGTTCACTATCGGTCAGTCAGTAGTATTTAGCCTTGGAGGATGGTCCCCCCATATTCAGACAAAGTTTCTCGTGCTCCGTCCTACTCGATTTCATGACTAAGAGATTTTCGCGTACAGGGCTATCACCCACTATGGCCGCACTTTCCAGAGCGTTCCGCTAATCTCAAAGCCACTTAAGGGCTAGTCCCCGTTCGCTCGCCACTACTAAGGGAATCTCGGTTGATTTCTTTTCCTCAGGGTACTTAGATGTTTCAGTTCCCCTGGTTCGCCTCTTGCACCTATGTATTCAGTACAAGATAACCATCTTGTGATGGCTGGGTTCCCCCATTCAGACATCTCCGGATCAAAGTCTGTTTGCCGACTCCCCGAAGCTTTTCGCAGGCTACCACGTCTTTCATCGCCTCTGACTGCCAAGGCATCCACCGTATGCGCTTCTTCACTTGACCATATAACCCCAAGCAATCTGGTTATACTGTGAAGACGACATTCGCCGAAAATTCGAATTTCTCAACTAAGAGAACTCACAAATTTTACCTTAGCCTGATCCGTTACCAGTGAAAGTAACGTTCAGTCTATCTTTCTATCACATACCCAAATTTTTAAAGAACGATCTA
>NZ_JBUDGD010000118.1:0-2578 GCF_055484735.1 Pseudomonas sp. 15C
GATGGCGGTGTGTCAGCCTCGATAAGATTGACTGACACACCGCCATCGCGAGCAGGCTCACTCCTACATTTGATCGGGTGTCGGCTTGAGTGCGGTGATGAATGGGCTGGCGCCATCGCTGGCAAGCCAGCTCCCACAGGGTTTTTGGTGTGCCTGAATATTCAGCCATTACACAAAACCTGTGGGAGCTTGCCTGCAAGCGATAGCGGTTGAACATTCAACCTTTCATTGACTGAAAGTCAGCTATCGCCAGCAGGCTGGCTCCTACAGTGATCGCTTTTCAAATAAAGATCTTCACTGTCCCTTGGCCGACAGCGGCGGTGTGCGCGGGGGGATCTGGCGTTTGTTGCCGGTGGATTCGAAGGCGGCGGCCAGGCGCAGCAGGCTGGAGTCATCGTAGGCGCGGCCGGCGAAGGTCAGGCCGACCGGCATGCCGATGTCGGCCATGACACCCATGGGCACGGTGACGGTCGGTACGCCGAGGTGACGGATTGCGAGGTTGCCGTTGGCCACCCAGACGCCGTTGCTCCAGGCGATATCCGCTGAGGCCGGGTTGACGTCTGCGTCCGCCGGGCCGACGTCGGCGACGGTGGGGAACAGCACGGCGTCGAGGCCGAGGTTGTCCATCCAGTCTTCGAGGTCGGTACGCCGGGTCTGTTCGAGGCCGCGCAGGCCGTCGGCGACAGTGGGGATTTCATTCCACGGGGTGATGCCACGTTCGGCCATGCGCACATATTCGTCCATGCCGGCGGCCAGATCGCCTTCACGGTTGGGCAGGGTGCCCGGGTCGTGCGGGAAGATCTTCGGCCCGTCGACGTCAACCAGACGATTGAGTTTCGGGTCGCCATTGGCCTGCAGGAAGTCGTCAAAGGCCCACGCGGTCAGGTCCCACAGTTCATGATGCAGAAACTCTTTCGACACCAGCCCGCGGTTGAACACGGTCGGTGCGCCGGGGCGATCACCTTCGCAATTGGAGACGAGCGGGAAATCGGTTTCGATCACTTCAGCGCCGGCCGCTTCCAGCGCCTGACGCGCCTGCTGCCACAGCTCGATCACCGAGGCGCGGGTGTTGATGCGCTGGCCGGTCGGGCCGCCGATGCCGGGGGCTTCGCTGGTGCCTGCCTCGGGATCGGCATTGATGTACATGCGCGGAATGGCGAAACGCTTGCCGGCCAGCGCTGCGCGGTCAACCGCCAGTTCGGCGTAGGACGCCGGGCGCACTTCGCTGACGCGCGGGATCGGCACCCACGGTTGCAGGCGCCAGAGGTCGCCACGGGTGTCCGGGTCTTCGGCGACCACCACGTCGAGCACTTCGAGCAAGTCGGCCATGGTGCGGGCGAAGGGCACCACCACGTCCATGGTCGGCGTCAGCGGCCAGTTGCCGCGCACCGAGATCACCCCGCGCGATGGCGTATACGCGCACAAGCCGTTGTTGGACGCCGGGCCGCGCCCGCTCGACCAGGTTTCTTCCGCCAGACCGAACGCGGCGAAACTCGCAGCGGTGGCGGTGCCGGCACCGTTCGACGAGCCGGAGGCGAATGGCGCGGTCAGGTAGGCGGCGTTGTAAGGGCTTTCAGCCCGGCCATATACGCCGCGCTGCATGCCGCCATTGGCCATCGGCGGCATGTTGGTCTTGCCCAGGCAAATCGCCCCGGCGGCGCGCAGGCGTTCGATGGTGAAGGCGTCGCGATGGGCCACCAGATCGGCGAAGGCCGGGCTGCCCGACGCGGCGGTCAGGCCCTTGACCAGATAACTGTCCTTGGCGGTGTAAGGAATGCCGTCGAGCGGGCCGAGGGTCTGGCCCTTGGCGCGGCGTGCATCGGAGTCGCGGGCCTCGTTCAAGGCTTCGGGGTTGCGCACCACCACGGCGTTCAGCGCGGTCGGTGTGTCGGGGCCGTCGTAGGCGTTGATACGCGCCAGATAGGCCTCGACCAGCTCGACCGCGGTGGTCTGGCCGGATTCAAGTGCGGCGCGCAATTGCGCAATGGACACTTCAGTGACTTCGATCATGCGCGCACCGCCGTTTGCGGTTGGGCGTTGTAGCAATAGCTGTTCATGGCAGTTCTCGTTGCACGGCTTCAGGCGACAAGGTTAAGACTGGCGCCTATTTAACACCAAGCAGCGTGCGGAGTAATCGGCGGAGTGGATGGGCAGCAGATTTTCTTCTTTTTCGTCGGCCTCATCGCCAGCAGGCTGGCTCCCACAGGGGACTGCATTTCAGGCAGCAATAGGTTTCACAGGAATACTGCATGTCAGGCAGCAATAGGTTTCACAGGAATACTGCATTCCAGGCAGTCATGGGTTTGCCGGGATGAATGCATTCCAAATGTGGGAGCTTGCCTGCAAGCGATGGCTTTCTTTCAGGCGCTGGTTTTTTGGGTTGCTGTGTACATATCCGTTGCTGCGGTCACGGCGGCTTAGGGTTCCGCCCTTACGGCGGGTCACCTTTTCCAAACGCCGAAAAGGTAACCGAAAAGGCTTGCTCCTGCGTTCGGCCCTCGCAGGCTCGGGTCCCTTCGCTGCGGAATCGATCCGGGCGCAGCGGCTACGGTTTGCTTCGCTGCACCTACTTCCGCTG
>NZ_JBUDGD010000119.1:0-2009 GCF_055484735.1 Pseudomonas sp. 15C
GTCGGACGGCTGATCGCGCTGATTCCGCCGGACGACGCGCCAACGTCCTACGAGTACCGCAACGGTTTCCTCTACAAGCGTTGCCGAGGCGATGCGGTGTGGATCTATCGGCGCAACGCCGAGGGCGATGTCACTGAAGCGGTCGACCCTGAGGGTCAGGTCACCCATTACTACTACAACGTGCGCGGCCAGTTGTTGTCGATCCGCTACCCGGACAGCAGCCGCCATAAGCTGGTGTGGAATCCGCTTGGCCAGTTGACCGAAGAAACCCTGCCCGATGGCGGTGTGCGACGCTTTTCCTACGACGCATTGGGGCGGCGGACGACCACGGCCGACGAACACGGCGCCGTCACCCGTCAGCAATGGGACGCCGTTGGCCGACTGATCCAGACGACGTTTCCTACCGGCAGCACCCGCGCCTACAGCTACGGCGCTTACGGCCAGGTGACCGCCGAACGCGACGAGCTCGGACGCATTACCCGTTACGAGTACGACGATGACCTGCACCTGGTCTCGCGGCGATTCAATCCCGACGGCACGCAGGTGCAGTACCGCTACGACCATGCGCAACTGCTGCTCACCGAGATCGAGAACGAGTCCGGGGAAAGGTACCGGCTGGACTACACGCCGAGCGGATTGATCCGACAGGAAACCGGGTTTGATGGGCGGCGCACGGCGTATGCCTATGACCTCAACGGGCATCTGCTGGAGAAGACCGAGTTTGGTGATGACGGCTCGCAACTGGTCACCGCCTATAAGCGCGATGCGGCCGGACGCTTGCTGGTCAAGACCCTTCCCGATGGTGTGAAGGTCGAATATTCCTACGACCGCCTCGGTCGGCTGATCGCCGTCGATGACGGCCAAAACCACCCGCTGGCCTTTGAATACGACCGCCAGGATCGGCTGATCACCGAACACCAGGGCTGGGGCACCCTGCGTTATGCCTATGACGCCTGCGGCCAGCTCAAACGTCTGCGCCTGCCGGACAACAGCAAACTCGACTACCACTACGCCAAGGGCGGCGCGCTGACGGCGATCGACCTCAACGGCACGCCGCTGACCCGCCACGTCTACCAGTTCGGCCGCGAAGTGCAGCGCCAGCAAGGCCTGCTGCTCAGCGAATATGCCTACGACGAACAGGGAAGACTGCTCGCCCACGCCGTAGGCCATCAGCGCGATTCAGTCTATCGCCGCGATTATGCCTACAGCGCCAACGGCAACCTCGCGCACATCGCCGACAGCCGCCACGGCCAGCGCACCTACGGCTACGACGCCCTCGACCGACTGATCCGCGTCCGCCATTCCCGCGACGAACTGCCGGAATCCTTCGCCCACGACCCGGCCGGCAACCTGCTGATGCAGGACCGCCCCGGACCGAGCCGGATTCAAGGTAACCGCCTGCTGATGCAGGGCGACCGGCATTACGACTACGACGCCTTCGGCAACCTGATCCGCGAGCGCCGTGGTAAAGCACAAACACTCGTCATCGAATACCGCTACGACAGCCAGCACCGCCTGATCGGCCTGACCCGCCCCGACGGCCAGACCGCCACTTACCAATACGACGCCTTCGGCCGCCGCATCCGCAAAACCGTCGACGGCCAGACCACCGAATTTTTCTGGCAAGGCGACCAAGTCGTCGCCGAAAGCAGCGAGAACGAATACCGCAGCTACGTCTACGAACCCGGCACCTTCCGCCCGCTCGCGCTGCTCGACGGCAAAGGCCCGAAAAAAGCCTGCCCCTTTTACTACCAGCTCGACCACCTCGGCACGCCGCAAGAACTCACCGACTACGGCGGCGACATCGTCTGGTCCGCGCAATACGACGCCTACGGCAAAACCGCCGCGCTGACCCTGGCGGGCGACGACTACCTGAACCAGCCGCTGCGCTTTCAGGGGCAATACTTCGATGCGGAAAGCGGTTTGCATTACAACCGCCACCGGTATTACGACCCGAGGCTGGGGCGGTACCTGACACCGGATCCGATCAAGTTGGCCGGTGGGTTGAA
>NZ_JBUDGD010000013.1:0-115688 GCF_055484735.1 Pseudomonas sp. 15C
GTAACTGATGTCGAAGTGGTCTTCCAGAGCACGTTTGCCACGACCGGTCACGATGGAGATTTCCGTCAGACCAGCGTCCAGCGCTTCTTCAACGCCGTACTGGATCAGTGGCTTGTTTACCACCGGCAGCATTTCTTTAGGCATGGCTTTAGTCGCTGGCAGGAAGCGAGTACCGTAACCGGCTGCTGGGAACAAGCATTTCTTGATCATATAAGTCCTTGAAAAGGCTGTGTGTACGAGTTTCGGCGCAGTCTAATCAGGCGGCGTGCACCTTACAATGCCCCGCACTGGCTAACCGATGCCAAGATAGAGAAATATTCGTGCCGATAGTTCCATCCAGATTTTCAGCGGCGTATTCAGCGTAGCTCAAGAACCGGACGAGCCGGATCACCATACCCTGATCGGCCCCCAATGTGCGCATTTGCCGGTATCATGGCGACTTTGAACCAGCGAACGAGACAGATAGATGGCTGCGGTAAAAATCGTCAACGGGTATGTGATCGACAAGAAAGACGGCAAGTGGACGCTGACCACCACCAATGGCGAGCACATCGCCGGGCCTTTCGACAGCGAACAAATGGCCACCGATGTGGCGGCTGTGTTCACCGACACGCCAGCATCGGCCAAGCGCCGCGGCAAGGATCAGGACTGATCGGCCGAGCCACAACCCTCAAGCCCTGCCATCGCGCAGGGCTTTTTCATGCCTGCGGACAAACAAGTGGCCAATCGCTATAACCTTTTCGACGCAGCGCTGTCAGAGCGTCTAGCCACCCCTTGCTGAAGACCTGAACATGACCCTGAAAAACCTGCTTTCCATCATCGCAGTATTGACCCTGGCCGGATGCGCCACCTCGCGCCCTGCCTATCTGAACAACGGCGAACAAGGCTTGGCGATCGATTGCTCCGGCGAAGCCAACTCTTGGGCAATGTGCTACGAAAAGGCCGATGCATCTTGCGCCGGCACCGGTTACCGCATCGTCGGTACAGACGGAACGCCCGCCCCCACAGAGGATGACAAGACCTTGGGGGTGGATGTCGGCAACTACAAAAACCGCAGCGTCATCGTGGTCTGCAAATAGTCGCTACATATGAATTTCGGCGAATTTGATCCCGAGTCCCCGCACGACTTCGATCAAATCGTCGAGACGGCTGAACGACTCGACTTCGTCGTTTTCGTCCACCAGAAAATAGCTGCGACCGGCGCTTTTCTTGAAAAACACGATCCATTCGCCCGGATTGGCCGGGTTCTGAATGACATGCGTGGCAGAGATAAGGCCCTCTGCATGGCGCTCCCGAACGTGCTCTCGCTTCATCGCGACTCCAGAAATGACAATGCCGTCACAGCATCACTGCGACGGCATTGGTGCTGACGACGACAAGTCTATCAGCCGGAAATACAGGCGTTGGCGGCTTTTTGCACATCATGCGGACGCACTGGCACATTCGACATGCGCTCGTGCAATTTGATGCTGCTGCCGCCGGAGCGGTCTTCAATATCGAAGACCGCCGCCGGACCGGTGGAAAGTTTGCCCGGCACGATCACTCGCACGCCTTCCTTGTGCGGCTGCACTTGCAGCGCGCCGCGGCTGTCGGCCAGCTTTTCGGCCAGACACTCGGCATATTCCTGGGGCTTCTTGCCGGAGATTACGCTCATGGTCGGCAGCGTTTCATTGATCTCGGAAACGTTCGCACAACCACCGACAGCCAATATCAACGGCAGACACACCACACCCCACTTCATACAAAACCTCCGTTAAAGACCGTCCGACAGCACAAACGCTGTTTTTCTCCGACGCCTTTTGCATTTAACCCGCATCCGATTGCGAATATCTGTTCAAAATTGTCAAACCGATGCCCGACGGCCAGATAATAACCCGTGCGGGCTGATAAACTGCGCTCATCGACAAGCTATCGTTTTGATTTTGTAGCAAAAGCCCTTCTGGAGGCGCCCATGAAATTCATTCACCAGCGCGAACACCTCAACGAAGACGACATCGTCGTCATCCAATGCTCGCAAATGTGCAACATCCGTCTGATGAACGACGCCAACTTCCGCAGCTTCAAAAATGGCGGCCGCCACACTTATCACGGCGGCGCCTTCGATACGTTCCCGGCCCGCATCACCGCGCCTAGCACCGGCTTCTGGAACATCACCATCGACACCGTCAACCGCCGCGCGATAAGCGTGACGCGCAAGCCGACGCTGACCCATTCGATCAAGATCATTCGTCGCTCCAGCACCAAGCTCAGCTGATAAACGCTTACCAGAAGAGGAGACATCACCGTGGCGCAAACGACCAAATACGTCATCAAGTACAAGCTCGACGGCGAGCAGCGTTTCGAGTTCGCTGAGCTTGAAAGCGGCACTGAAGAGGAAGCAGAAGCGGCGCTAAAAAAAATGCACACAAACGAAAACGTCAGTGACATCAAGGTCAGCAAAGCGCTGTAATCGACACCATGCAACCGACCACGTTTGACCTGTTCGCCGACCACGAACCCGTCCAGCAAGCCCGGGCCGAGCAGATCGGCGAGCAATCGTGGGTGTTGCGCGGGTTTGCCTTGTCACAGATTGATCGACTGCTGTCGGAGCTGGACACGGTGCTTGCGGCCGCCCCGCTCCGCCATATGGTTACCCCCGGCGGCTTCAGCATGTCGGTCGGCACCAGCAGTTGCGGCCGTCTGGGCTGGGTCACCGATCGCCGAGGTTATCGCTATTCAAACGTGGATCCGCTCAGCGGATTGCCGTGGCCTGCGTTACCTGCGGTGTTTGCCGATCTGGCGCGCGCCGCCGCAGAGCAAGCCGGGTTCGCTGACTTTGCGGCCGATTCCTGCCTGATCAACCAATATGTCCCCGGCGCGAAAATGTCATTGCATCAGGACAAGGACGAAAAAGCCTACGCCGCGCCGATCGTTTCGTTGTCGCTGGGTTTACCAGCGATGTTTCTGTTCGGCGGCTTCGTACGCAGCGACAAGTGCCAGCGGATCCCGCTGCTGCATGGCGACATGGTGATCTGGGGCGGCGTTGATCGCTTGCGTTTCCACGGCGTGTTGCCGATCAAGCCAGGCTATCATCCGCGCTTGGGCGAACGACGCATCAACCTCACCTTTCGCGTCGCCGGCAGCGCCTGAAAGTTTGACCGCAAGGCCCGGAGTGTCGAGTCAATCGACGCCAGTTAACCTGAATCAAACAGGTCAACGGATTACCCCTATGGACACGCTAGCCAACACCGTCAGCATCGAAACCGATCCGCGCTGGGCCGCTGTGGTGGCCCGCGACCCGAAAGCGGACGGGCAATTCGTCTATGCGGTAAAGACCACGGGTGTCTATTGCCGGCCAAGCAGCCTCTCGCGCCTGCCGAAACCGCACAACGTCGAGTTTTTCGATACGGCTGAGCAGGCCGAGGCCGCAGGCTACCGAGCCAGCAGACGCGCCGGCAAGGATCACAGCGACGTTGCCGCACAGCACGCAGCGACTGTCGCCAACGCCTGCCGTCATATCGAGGCCGCCGAGACATTGCCGGCGCTCAGCGAACTGGCGCAGACCGCTGGCCTGAGCCCATTTCATTTCCATCGCATCTTTAAAGCCGCAACCGGATTGACGCCCAAGGGCTACGCCGCCGCCCACCGCTCGCGCAAGCTGCGTCAACACCTGGCAAACGCTGGGTCGGTGACGGAGGCGCTATATGACGCGGGATTCAATTCCAATAGCCGCTTCTATGAGTCAGCCAATCAATTGCTCGGGATGAAACCTGGCGATTACCGCGCTGCCGGCAAGAATAACGATATCCGCTTCGCCGTCGGCCAATGCTCGCTCGGGGCGATTCTGGTCGCGCAAAGTGATCGCGGAGTGTGTGCGATTCTGTTGGGTGACGATCCGCATCGTCTGGTTTGTGATTTGCAGGATCAGTTTCGCCTGGCCAACCTGATCGGCGCCGATGCCGGGTTCGAGCAACTGATCGCCCAGGTCGTGGGGTTTGTCGAGGCGCCAGCGATCGGCCTGGACTTGCCGCTTGATGTGCGCGGCACTGCGTTTCAGGAGCGCGTATGGCAAGCGCTGCGGGAAATCCCGCCGGGGCAGACGGCCAGTTACGCGCAAATCGCTCAACGCATCGGCGCGCCAACGTCGATGCGCGCCGTGGCCCAGGCTTGCGGGGCCAACCGTCTGGCGGTGGCGATCCCGTGCCACCGCGTGGTGCGCAGCGATGGCAACCTCTCAGGCTATCGCTGGGGCGTTGAGCGCAAACGGCAATTGCTCGAGCGGGAAACCCAGCCTTAGCGCCTGGCGCTCGTTCAGCTCAGCGATTGACGTCAACCACAACGCGACCGCGCAGTTGCCCGGCCAGCAACTGCGGCGCCGCGTCGAGGGCTTCATTCAAGCCGATCTCACGACTGATCAAGGCCAGCAGCGAGAAATCCAGATCCTTGGCCAGCCGCTCCCACGCGCGCACTCGCCGCGCTTTCGGCTGGGTCACGCTGTTGATGCCGGCAAGCGTCACGCCGCGCAAAATGAACGGCGCCACGGATGCCGGGAAGTCCATCCCTTGCGCCAGACCACAGGCCGCGACAGTGCCTTCGGCGCGAGTGCTGGCGCAAGCATTGGCCAAAGTGTGACTGCCGACGGAATCGATCACGGCGGCCCAGCGTTCCTTGGCCAACGGCTTGCCCGGTTCGGACAGCGTCGCGCGGTCGATGATTTCGCTGGCGCCCAATCGCTGCAGGTATTCATGCTCCGACACTCGCCCGGTGGACGCCACCACGCGATAACCGAGTTTGCTCAGCAGCGCGATCGCGAAGCTGCCGACACCACCATTGGCGCCGGTGACCAGCACCTCACCCTGGGCTGGCGTCACACCATTGCGTTCGAGCGCCAGAATGCACAGCATCGCGGTGTAACCGGCCGTCCCGACAGCCATGGCCTGCGCCGGTGTAAAAGCCTCGGGCAAAGGAATCAGCCAGTCACCATTGAGCCTGGCTTTCTGCGCCAGACCGCCCCAGTGATTTTCGCCAACGCCCCAGCCATTGAGCAGTACCGGGTCGCCGACCTGGTAATCCGGATGGGAGCTGTGTTCCACGGTGCCGGCCAGATCGATCCCTGGCACCATCGGAAACTTGCGCACCACCGGGCTGCTGCCGGTAATCGCCAGCCCATCCTTGAAGTTCAGCGTGCTGTAGGCGACAGCTACCGTAACGTCCCCTTCAGGCAATTGCGCTTCGTCGAGTTGCTGCAGATTGGCGCGGTAACTGCTGTCGTCTTTGTCGATCACAATGGCGTTGAACATGACTGCCTCGCATGACTGTTTTCAGAATGTCGTGTCGTGGAATAGCACATCGAAACACATTGCCACATTCGACCATGGGCCAAACAGCGAATCTGCCTCAGGAGAAGGCATAGCTGCGCACGCAGGACAAGTGGCGGACTCTTTCGGCGCTGAAAAACTGCACGGGTTGTTCTCAATTTCGGACTGGCTCGAAACGCGCTTTTGCTGTTACAAACCGCTTCTGCCATCCCTGCCCGCTTCCTCGTTCGGAGAACAGCTTCATGAGCCAATGGCCAGACACTCGCATCGTTGATTTGCTCGGCATTCAATTACCCATCATTCAGGGGCCGATGGCCGGCGCGACGAATGCGTCCATGGTGATCGCCGTATGCAACGCGGGTGGATTGGGATCGATGCCGGCGGCGATGCTGAGCATCGAGCAATTGCGCGAAGAACTGAAGACCATTCGCCAGAACACGACCAGGCCATTCAACGTCAATTTCTTCTGTCATCAGCCTCCCGTCACCGATGAACAGCGCGCACGCGAATGGAAAAACCTGCTTGAGCCGTACTACCGCGAACTGGGCGTTGATTTCGACGCACCGACGCCGGTGTCCAACCGTGCGCCTTTCGATGCAGTGGCCTGCGAAGTGCTGGAAGAGTTCCGGCCCGAGGTGGTGAGTTTCCATTTCGGCCTGCCGGAAAAATCGCTGCTGGAGCGGGTCAAGGCTACCGGAGCGAAGATCCTCTCGTCGGCAACCACGGTCGATGAAGCGGTCTGGCTGGAACAGCACGGCTGCGATGCGATCATCGCCATGGGCTATGAGGCCGGCGGCCATCGGGGCATGTTCCTGAGCGATGACCTGAGCAGTCAGGTGGGTACGTTTGCCCTGGTCCCACAGGTGGTCGATGCGGTAAAAATCCCGGTGATAGCCGCAGGGGCCATTGCCGATGCGCGCGGCGTGGCGGCGGCATTCATGCTCGGCGCCTCGGCCGTACAGGTCGGCACCGCTTATCTGTTTACGACCGAAGCAAAAATCAGCGCCAGTCACCACAAGGCGCTGCGCACCGCCAAGGAAAGCGAAACCGCAATCACCAATCTTTTTACCGGGCGACCGGCGCGGGGCATTCTCAACCGGGTGATGCGCGAACTCGGCCCGATGTCGGCTCAAGCCCCGGCGTTCCCCCTGGCTGGCGGGGCATTGATGCCTTTGCGCGCGGTGAAAGAGGAACAATTCGCCAACCTATGGGCCGGTCAGGCGTTCACGCTGGGCAAGGATACAGACAGTGCTCAACTGACCCGGCAGTTGGCCGAAGGCGCACTGGCGAAACTCAAGCATCGTTGACGTGGCACAGAACATTTCCTGTTTGGCCTGCTTTCGCTATATATTTCCGTATATAGCGAAAGCACACTTGCCGCGAAGCAGCCTTCACCTGACAGTGCTGCCCGCGTACACGCCAACCACGGAGCTGTTGCATGATCCTGCGTGCCTCACGATTTGCCCCTGCCTGCCTGGCATCTCTGATCGCTGTATTCGCCAGCAATGGCGCTTTGGCCGATGAAGTACAAGTGGCAGTGGCCGCGAATTTCACCGCGCCGATCCAGGCCATCGCCGCCGGCTTCGCAAAAGACACCGGGCATACACTGGTTGCAGCCTACGGCGCCACCGGCCAGTTCTATACGCAAATCAAGAACGGCGCGCCGTTCGAAGTGTTCCTGGCCGCTGACGATACCACCCCGGAAAAACTTGAAAAGGAAGGCGACACTGTCAAAGGTTCGCGCTTCACTTATGCGATCGGCACCTTGGCGCTGTGGTCGGCGAAAGAAGGTTACGTCGATGATGCGGGCGGAGTTTTGCAGAAAAACCAGTACCGGCATCTGTCCATCGCTAATCCGAAAGCTGCACCCTACGGCTTGGCGGCGACCCAGGTACTGGCCAAACTCAAACTGACCGAGGCTACCCAAGCCAAGCTGGTTGAGGGACAAAACATCACACAGGCTTATCAATTCGTTTCGACCGGCAACGCCGAACTGGGTTTTGTCGCCCTGTCGCAGATCTACAAGGACGGTAAAGTCAGCAGCGGTTCGGCGTGGATCGTACCGGCCGACATGCATGACCCGATCAAACAGGACGCCGTGATTCTGAACAAAGGCAAAGACAATCCTGCCGCCAAGGCACTGGTCGAATACCTCAAAGGCCCGCAAGCCGCTGCGGTGATCAAGTCTTACGGTTATCAACTGTAAATGGCACTGACCAGTGCCGATTTCGCCGCGATCTGGCTGACCCTGAAACTGGCGTCCGTCACCACGGCAATTCTTCTGGTGGTCGGCACACCGATTGCCCTGTGGTTGTCGCGCACCCGCTCCTGGTTGCGTGGCCCGATCGGGGCGATCGTCGCCCTGCCCCTGGTTCTGCCGCCCACCGTCATCGGTTTTTACCTGTTGCTGATGATGGGCCCGAACGGCTTTCTCGGCCAATTCACCCAATGGCTGGGTTTGGGCACGCTGACCTTCAGCTTTACGGGGCTGGTGATTGGGTCGGTGATCTATTCCATGCCGTTCGTGGTGCAACCATTGCAGAACGCGTTTTCCGCCATTGGCCAGCGCCCGCTGGAAGTCGCCGCCACCCTGCGCGCCGGTCCCTGGGATACGTTCTTCAGCGTGATGGTGCCGCTGGCTCGACCTGGTTTTATCACCGCAGCGATCCTCGGCTTTGCGCATACCGTCGGTGAGTTCGGCGTAGTGCTGATGATCGGCGGCAACATCCCCGACAAGACCCGTGTGGTTTCCGTGCAGATCTATGACCACGTCGAAGCCTTGGAATATGCCCAGGCCCACTGGCTGGCCGGGGCAATGCTGATATTTTCGTTTGTGGTATTGCTGGCGCTGTACTCCAGCCGCAAGACCCGCGCGGGCTGGAGCTGAGTGATGATCAATGCTCGTTTGAAAACCGTCTGGCCAGGCTTCAGCCTCGATGTCGACCTGCACTTGCCGGGCCGCGGCGTGACTGCACTTTACGGGCCTTCCGGCTCTGGCAAGACCTCCTGCCTGCGTTGTATTGCCGGACTCGAACGCGCCGGGCAAGGCTTTGTTGAGGTCAACGGCGAGGTCTGGCAGGACAGCGACAACGGCATTTTCGTCCCGCCGCACAAGCGAGCAATCGGCTATGTATTCCAGGAAGCGAGCCTGTTTGCGCATCTGTCGGTCATGGCCAATTTGCAGTTTGGCCTCAAACGTATTGCCAAATTGCAGCGTCAGGTCGAGATAACGCAAGCCACCGAACTGCTGGGCATCGCGCACCTGCTGAATCGCCATCCAGAGCATTTGTCCGGCGGTGAGCGACAGCGTGTCGGCATCGCCCGCGCGTTGCTCACCAGTCCGAAATTGTTGCTGATGGACGAACCGCTGGCCGCACTCGACAGCCAGCGCAAAAACGAAATTGTGCCTTACTTGCAGCGCCTGCATGACGAACTGGACATTCCGGTGCTGTATGTCAGCCATGCCCAGGACGAAGTGGCGCGACTGGCCGATCACCTGGTGTTGCTCAGCGAGGGCAAGGTGTTGGCCAGCGGCCCGATCGGCGAAACCCTCGCACGGCTGGACTTGCCGATGGCAATGGGCGATGACGCCGGGGTGATCATCGAAGGCCAGGTCAGCGCTTACGATGCGCAGTATCAATTACTGAGCCTGCAACTGCCGGCTACCGAAATGAGCATTCGCGTCACGCATGCACCGATGAGTATCGGCCAGACGCTGCGCTGCAAGGTGCATGCGCGGGACATCAGCCTGGCGCTGCATGACAGCGAATCCAGCAGCATTCTCAATCGATTGCCAGTTACGGTAGTGGGCGAGCAAGCAGCCGACAACGCCGCTCACGTACTGATTCGTCTCGATGCAGGCGGAACGCCGTTGCTCGCACGGATCACGCGCTATTCCAGAGACCAATTGTGTGTGCACCCGGGCCAGCGGTTGTGGGCGCAGATCAAAGCGGTCGCGGTGCTTGCCTGAATCATTTGGCACGACGGCAACGGCGTGCGGTCAATGATTTTACTGACCGCTGCCACCCAAGGACCTTGCCATGCCCGACACCGAGCTGACTGCTGCACTGCCATCCGACCTGCATTACGTCGATGACTCCCAGCCCGGTATCACTCGCAAGAAACTGCGCGGCAAGTTCTGCTACTTCTCACCGTCGGGACAACGCATCACCGACCCGGATGAAATCAAACGGATCAACGCCCTCGCCGTCCCTCCGGCGTACACTGATGTGTGGATCTGCCCGGACCCGTGCGGTCATCTGCAAGCCACCGGCCGCGATGCGCGCGGCCGCAAGCAGTATCGTTACCATGCACGCTGGCGTGAGGTGCGCGATGCCGACAAGTATTCCCGGCTGCGCGATTTCGGTCTGGCGCTACCAAAGCTGCGCAAGCAATTGGAAGCGCTGCTGGCGGCGCCCGGCTTCAGTCGCGACAAGGTCATGGCAACCGTCATCACTTTGCTCGACGCTACGCTGATTCGGGTCGGCAACACGCAATATGCCCGCGATAACCGTTCTTACGGTCTGACCACCCTGCGCAGCCGCCACGTCGAGGTCAACGGCAGCGCGATCCTGTTCCAGTTTCGTGGCAAGAGCGGCATCGAACACCAGATCACCGTCAAGGACCGACGCCTGGCACGCATCATCAAGCGCTGCCTGGAGATCCCCGGGCAGAACCTGTTTCAGTATCTGGACGAAAACGGCGAACGCCACTCCGTCACCTCGTCAGACGTTAACGCCTACTTGAAAACCCTCACCGGCGCCGATTTCACCGCCAAGGATTACCGCACCTGGGCCGGCAGCGCTTTGGCGCTGTCGACATTGCGTGAGTTGCAATGGGAGTCCGAGGCCGAGGCAAAACGGCACGTGGTGGAGATGGTGAAAAACGTCGCCAAGCAACTGGGCAACACCCCGGCGGTGTGCCGCAAGTGCTACATCCATCCCGGCGTGGTGGAAAAATTCATGCTCGGCGCCCTTGCCGAACTGCCGAAACCGCGCGTGCGCAAAGGCTTGCGCACCGAGGAAGTGGCTCTGGCGATGTTTCTTGAACAGATGATTGAGGTGGCGGACGCCAGTTGATGGCTGACTTGAGCGGGCAGCCGACGCGCTGAACTGTGTATTTTTTGCGCAATCGCTACAGGCTTCTATAGTTGTTGTGACACGAATCAGTGCGGTGGCGCCATGGAAGACATTTTCGTCGTGCAGCGTTGCACCAAAATCATCATCCACGGCCGTCGCGCCGGGGACAGTCAGCAAGATCCCGCTGAAGCGCAAAGCTGGTTTCGAATCCGCGACACGCGCACAGGCGGCTTCATCGGCGATGGCTACGACAAAGAAGACGACGCGGAAAATGAATGCCAGCGGCTGAACGCAGCCAGCGCCCCGTCAGTTGCCCGCCGGCCCTGCGCCTGATATCGATCAAAAGCGGGTCTATACTCAAACCAGCTGAGGGAGCAGCACCCCCACGGCATGAGGCTCGCCAGCGCGGGCTTTCTGCTGCCATTCAGCTTAGATAGAACGGAGGTGTTCCATGTCCGAAAAAGAGTCCATCACCACCCTCCTCACCCTTCTCGACGCCCGCCAGGCTCGACTTGCGGCGGCCTGCAAGGAAATCGCCGACTGGGTCGATCATCAAGGCGGTCACCCCACCGCCCTGCGCATCCGCGACCGGCTCAACGACATCGAAAAGGATGCTCCGCTGATTCGCAATACGCTGTCAGCGTTGAAACCTATCGATCGGCCATTGCCCCGGTTCAGATGACCGCCATTGAACAAGCGGGCGCGAGGTTTACTGCACGAGCGGTGACGCTGCAGTCACCGCCAGTTCGCTTGCGCGTGATGATTATTTTTCCTTCCTGATCGGTTCCCTGCCGGTCAAAAGCCAGTATCGCTTTTTACTCCGCCAGCCCCCTACGCGAGTTTCCCGTAGCACAGTCCGGCCGGAAAAAGATGAACATACGTTCACCGCAAACACCGTCGAAAGCGTCTAGCCTGCGGGTTCCAACATAGTGACTACAGGAGTAACCCACCATGTTCTCGCACGAAAGCATTGCGCTGATCACGCTTTTTTCAATCCTGGTTGTGGGCGCGCTTGCGGCCGTTCTGCATCCGCTACATGCACTCGCGAGCTGGATGCGCAGGCGCAGGGTAAAGTCCACTCGACTCAGCAAAGAGATGAATTCGCGCTGAACCTGGTAACTGCAAAGCAAAAAAAGGGCTCGCACGAAATATCTCATGCAAGCCCTTCATATTCATGGTGCCCGAAGCCGGAATCGAACCGGCACGCCCTTACGAGCGGGGGATTTTAAGTCCCATGCGTCTACCAGTTTCGCCATTCGGGCGGTAGCGCGGTGTTGCTGTAGTCTGCATCAGAGCAGCAATCCTGACAGGATGCAGCCCTTGAAGCAGTGCGGGAAATATATACATCACTTCCCGTTGAAGCAAGTTAGCAATGGCTGTATTTCAAGACTGAATCTTGCAGCGCAGTGCAAATAAAAAAGCTCCGTAAATCATGGATCTACGGAGCTTGTTTAAAGTGGAGGCCGAGGTCGGAATCGAACCGGCGTAGGTGGATTTGCAATCCACTGCATAACCATTTTGCTACTCGGCCTCAAAGCATTCGCTGTCAGTAGCACAACAACAAATACGTAAAACTTGGAGCGGGAAACGAGACTCGAACTCGCGACCCCGACCTTGGCAAGGTCGTGCTCTACCAACTGAGCTATTCCCGCTTGGTGATGCGCATTCTATAGAATTAAGAAGGTCCGTCAACCCCTTGATTCAAAAAACTTTTATTTCTTTTCCACATCCGTCTTCAGATGCGGCCAGGCAGCACGAAGGTATTGAACCATCGACCATAACGTCAGGCCGGCGGAGACCATCAGCAAGGCGTAACCCAAGATGACCCAGAAGCTGAAGTCCTTGGGATTGGCCAGCAGGATCACCAAAGCAAGCATCTGTGCAGCGGTTTTCCATTTGCCCAGATTGGACACTGCGACATGGGCACGGGCGCCGAGTTCGGCCATCCATTCACGCAATGCCGAAACGACGATTTCGCGACCGATGATGACTGCCGCCGGCAACGTAAGCCAGAGATTGCCGTGTTCCTGCACCAGCAACACCAACGCCACGGCAACCATGAGTTTGTCGGCAACCGGATCGAGAAACGCGCCGAACGGCGTGCTCTGCTCCAGACGACGGGCGAGGTAACCGTCCAGCCAGTCGGTCGCTGCCGCAAAGGCAAACACCGAGGCAGAGGCCATGTAACTCCACTGGTAAGGCAGATAGAACAGCAAAATGAAGATCGGTATGAGCAGGACGCGTAAAACGGTAATCAGATTAGGGATATTCATCGGCACAACTGGCTACGAGGTGAGGGGGCATTCTACTCGCTATGCAGGTTCGCATAAATCGACTCTGCGAGCTTTTTACTGATCCCCGGGGCTTTGGCGATCTCTTCGATGCTTGCACGAGACAACTCCTGCAATCCACCAAAATGTTTCAACAAGTCGCGACGGCGGGTTGGTCCAACGCCAGCAACGCCTTCAAGCGTAGACGTGCGGCGGGTTTTGCCGCGGCGCGCGCGGTGCCCGGTGATTGCGAAACGGTGTGCTTCGTCGCGAATCTGCTGAATAAGATGCAATGCCGGCGAGTCGCCGCGCAACGTGAACTCGTGCGCTGCATCATTCAGATACAACGTTTCGAAGCCAGCCTTGCGGGTTGCGCCCTTGGCAACCCCGAGCAGAATCAGATCCGGCACGGCCAGTTCATTGAGCACATCGCGAGCCATCGATAGCTGGCCCTTGCCGCCATCGACCAGCAGAATGTCCGGCAACTTGCCCTCGCCTTCCTTGAGTCTACTGAAGCGCCGCGTCAGTGCCTGGTGCATGGCAGCGTAATCGTCACCGGCCGTGACGCCTTCGATGTTGTAGCGCCGGTAGTCCGACTTGATTGCGCCCTCAGGGCCAAACACCACGCAGGAAGCCACCGTTGCCTCACCGCTGGAATGACTGATGTCGTAGCATTCCAGACGCTGTGGCGGCTCATCGAGATTGAGCACTTCGGCCAAGGCCTCGAAACGCGCCGCGGTGTGTTGACGGTTTGCCAGACGCGCGCCCAATGCCTGCTCGGCGTTGGTGACAGCCAATTGCTGCCAGCGCGCACGCGTACCACGGACCCGATGACTGATCGCCAACTCGCGCCCACGCAATTCATGAATGGCCTCGATCAGCGCCGGAAAGTCTTCGTGCACCACGTTGACGATCAGTTCACTCGGCAAATCGCGCTCGGGGCTGCTGATGAAGTATTGGCCCAAGAACGCGGCCATGACTTCCGACACGTCTTCTTCGATGCCCACTTGCGGGAAGAAATTCTTGCTGCCCAGCACTCGCCCGCCGCGAACACTGATCAGATGCACGCAGGCGCCGCCGGGGTTGACGAACGCAGCGATGACATCAATGTCTCCCGTGCCACCCTCCATGCTTTGCTGATCCTGGACCCGTCGCAACAGTGCGATCTGGTCGCGCAACTCGGCCGCTCGCTCGAATTCCAGATTGATCGCCGCTTCTTCCATTGCCGTGGACAGCTCGTTGGTCAACGCATGACTACGCCCCTCAAGAAACATCACCGAGTGACGCACGTCCTCGGCGTAAACCTCGGGCTCGACCAGGCCAACGCAAGGCGCCTTGCAACGTTTGATTTGATATTGCAGGCATGGTCGCGCGCGGTTCTTGTAGTAGCTGTCTTCACACTGACGAACGAAAAAGGTTTTTTGCAGAAGGCTCAGGCTTTCGCGGATGGCACCGGCACTCGGATAGGGACCGAAGTACTTGCCCTTGGCTTTTTTCGCTCCGCGATGAATGCTCAGGCGCGGAAATTGACCATCGGAGAGAAACACGTAGGGGTAGGATTTGTCGTCGCGCAACAGAATGTTGTACGGCGGACGCCATTCCTTGATCAGCGTTTGCTCAAGCAATAACGCTTCGGTCTCATTCGCCGTGATGGTTGTCTCGACCTGCGCAATCCGTCCGACCAACGCCGCGGTCTTGGGCGCGAGACCGGTTTTGCGAAAGTAGCTCGCCAAGCGTTTTTTCAGGTTCTTGGCTTTACCGACGTATAACAGCCGCGCATCACTGTCGAACATGCGATAGACGCCTGGGCGTCCGCTGACGGTCGAGAGAAAAGCACTGGAATCGAATGTTTCAGTCATGATCAGAGGCTGGCATCGACCATGCCGTGACGAACCGCCAACAGCGTCAACTCAACGTCACTGCTGATCGAAAGTTTCTCGAAGATACGGTAGCGATAGGTGTTCACGGTTTTCGGCGACAGGCACAGCTTATCGGAAATGATCTGCACCTTCTGACAGCCGACAATCATTAACGCGATCTGAATTTCCCGCTCCGACAGCGCATCGAAGGGCGAATCGTTGGACGGCTGGAAGGATTTGATTGCCAGTTGTTGAGCGATTTGCGGACTGATGTAGCGCTGACCCGCGAACACCAGGCGAATCGCCTGAACCATTTCCGGCAGCCCGGCGCCCTTGGTCAGATATCCCGCAGCGCCGGCCTGGAGCAAGCGTGTCGGAAAAGGATCTTCTTCACAAACCGTCACCGCGACGACTTTGATGTCCGGATGACTGCGCAGGAGCTTGCGCGTGGCTTCCAGGCCACCGATGCCGGGCATCTTGACATCCATGAGAACCACATCGGGTTTCAACTCTCGAGCCTTGATCAGGGACTCTTCCCCGGACTCGGCCTGGCCGACCACCTGCAAGCCGTCGATATCGGCCAGCATGCGGGTAATGCCCGTACGAACGAGATCATGGTCATCGACCACTAGCACCCTAATCAAGCAGACACCTCGCGATATGGTCATATTGGGATGCGGGACACCTTAGCAAAAAGTGCCCCACAGACCTAGCGGAAAGCAGCATTAAAAAAGTTTCAATACATCATTGAGGGCTTGCCGGCTGCGGGTTTCAGAGCACAGGTGTGCTGATATCGAGCTGCATTCGCAGAAAACACTCATCCTTGCCCCGGACCTGCAGGCCTTTTCTTTCGTAAAGGTTTCTTGCCGGATTATTCTGAAAGACCGTCAGGCGTATAGCCGGACGACGCTCTCTGCGCGCCATGTCGATAACCTGATCGATCGCCCAGGAACCGGCACCTTGTCGATGAAACGCTTCAGAGACCTGTAATTCTCGAATATAAAGCGCGCGCATGTCCCGGCTCAGACTCATATAACCGACAGACACGTCATCACGCACTATCAGCCAGTTCTGCCGCTCCGACCACGCGACATCGAACGCATGGTCTTGCCATGGCAGCGCGAACTCAAGGTAGTAACGCAGCATGTTCTGGCAGGTCAGCTCGCGGGCGAATGTCACGTCCTCGGCGGTAGCGCGACGCAATTCAAGGCTCATCCTGCATTCTCCAGAAACACCAACCCAGGGCGCTTGCCATTCTTTGTCGCATTCGTCAGCGCCACAACCAGCACAATGACGACACTGTTCATCCTCGGTCAACAAGCAAGGGACCGGGTGTTACGATCTCAAGCACTTCGGCAATAGACATCAGGTTGAACAGCCAATAGCAATTTCTGATTGCTGCCGCCGGTCAGCGTCGAGTAAGCTCGGTCCATTCCACGGAGACAGACCATGTTCAATACACTTTCACAGCTTGATACCGCCAGCGCCCAGCGCTCGGTCGCGGCTGCGTGGGTGAATGGTGTTTGCGCTCCGGTCAGCTTTTATTTTGGGTATTGGTTTAGCCACTGGCGCGCCTGATACCCAAACGGCGCCCATGTAAACGGGTCGCCTACCAGAGATTTCTCAACCCCCGGTCGGCTCCCCGACCGGGGGTTTTGTTTTTTCAGGCTTCACACATTTTCAGCCACACCACCAGACATTTGAGGATTCACCCATGAATTACGCCACTTATTACCGTTACGACAGCTTTAGCGCCTGGCGATTTACCAGCTTCCGCTCGGGACAGCCTGCCGCCTCCGATCGGTCACCTACAGGTGGCAAGCACACACACGTA
Source organism: Pseudomonas sp. 15C (assembly GCF_055484735.1). Classification (NCBI taxonomy): domain Bacteria; kingdom Pseudomonadati; phylum Pseudomonadota; class Gammaproteobacteria; order Pseudomonadales; family Pseudomonadaceae; genus Pseudomonas; species Pseudomonas sp. 15C. The sequence goes on from NZ_JBUDGD010000013.1 coordinate 16,339, forward strand.
GCCAATCCGGCCAATTGTCGAACACCCCAGTAGGGCCGAGCGCGCGGTAAGAAACCGCCGCCAGCCCAGGAAGACCGAATATGAACTCGTCCGTTTCCGCTCTGCCACTCTCCACATTGAATCCTGCCAACGAAGCACTGACCTTGCGTCTGCCCAGCTCGTTGCAACTCAAACAGCGGTTACCGCTCAGCAACACCTTGAGTCAGCAGATCGCCGCCCAGCGCCAATCCGTGCGCGCCATTCTCAACGGCCAGGACCAGCGGCTGCTGGTAATTGTCGGCCCCTGCTCTATCCACGACCCGCAATCCGCACTCGAATATGCCGTAAAACTCGCTCGACTGGCTGAACAGGTCAGCGACGAAATGCTTTTGGTAATGCGTGCCTATGTCGAAAAACCACGCACCACGGTTGGCTGGAAAGGCCTGGCCTACGACCCGCACCTGGATGGCAGCGATGACATGGCCGGTGGCCTTGCGCTGTCACGCGAGTTGATGCTGGAAATGATTCGGCTCGGCTTGCCGGTGGCCACGGAACTGCTGCAACCGATGGCCGCCGGGTACTTCGATGATCTGCTGAGCTGGGTGGCCATTGGCGCGCGCACGACTGAATCGCAAATCCACCGCGAGATGGCCAGCGGCTTGAGCATGCCGGTCGGCTTCAAGAACGGCACCGACGGCGGTGCTGCAATTGCGGTTGATGCCATGCGTTCGGCAGCGCACCCGCATCGGCATTTTGGCGTCGACAGCCAGGGTCATCCGGCCATCATTCAAACGCCAGGCAACCCCGATACCCATCTGGTGCTGCGCGGGGGTCACAAAGGGCCGAACCATGATCGCGAGAGCGTGGCAAAGATCCACGCCGATCTGAATCGATTGAATATCCCGAGCCGGATCATGGTCGATTGCAGTCACGCCAACAGTGGCAAGGACCCTTTGCGCCAACCCGGCGTTTTCAACGAAGTGCTTGAGCAACGCCTGCAGGGAGATCGCGGCCTGATCGGCATGATGCTCGAATCCCACCTGTTCGAGGGCTGCCAGCCGCTGAGCGGATCTCTGCGCTACGGGGTATCGATTACCGATGGCTGCCTCGGTTTCAGTGCGACTGAGCGCTTGTTGCTCGACGCCGCCAAGCGTCTCGCTGCGCACGCGGACTGATAGCCATGCCATCCCTTCGGTTTCGCTGAAACCGAAGGGATGGCAGACAGCGCTACGCCTCTACTCGTACCTGTGTTTCTGCCGATTCCTGACTGACATCATCGAGACGTTCTACCGTGTAAGCCACACGCACCGTGGTGCCATGATGCTCACGCCAAAACCGGTGAGGCACGATGAAAATCAACGGTTTCCCTGCCGTTTCGCGGCTGATCTCACGGTCGTCGCGATGGTTGAAAAAGTCTCCGTCACATTTGAGGTATACCAACTCCCCTTCCTGCGTGCGGGCATTACCGATCACGACAGTCACCCCATCGATTGAATCTTCACTGTCAAGCACGCCATCCTGGGCCTCCAGCACATCGGGGGCGTCCAGATCCTCACGGAAAAAGGGCATCACCCGCAGTTTCGTCGCTTCGGACTCACGCAGTGCGCCGACAGCGTCTTCGACCCGGTAACGCACCGCTACCTGCTCACCGAGATGCCCGGCGATGTGCGCTCCGTCGATCCAGAATGACAGCACATCGGCAACAGCGAAGGTTTCGACCTTCAGGTTATCCCTTAAAGAAGCTGGAAACGCATCGGTGCCCCATATCAATGTCACCCGATCGCCAGCCGCCATGCGCGCATAAGGCTGCAGCACGACAAGCGTACCCTCCGGCACCCGCGCTGGGTCCAGTGTTCCACTGACCACACCCTCGACGATCGGTGCGAGCAGTTGTGGACGTGGATCACCGACCGATAATTGCAGACGTGCCGACAAGGAGGGTTCGGGCAATCCGGCACTCATGCGAGTCCAGTAGATTTCCAGCGAACCGCCATCCAGTGCCGCGACATGCAGGCCTTTGATGACGAAAACAACCTCCTTGCCGACCTGGCCTTCGGTGACATAACGCACCATTTCATGCTGGTAAGCGAAGCCTTCGATATCCAGCCCTTCCCAACTCAGCAGCAAGCGGTCTCCGCAGGTCATGCCTGGATAAGGAGCGATACGGACAACGACCCTGCCCAACGCGGGATCGAGCACCCTGCCTTCGACCGAATCCAGGGTTGCCGCTGGCAACAACTCATTTGATGCACAGGCTCCGACGGGGTGGCGCATCCGGTAGCAAAACTCGACTTCATGCGTGTTCATCAGTGGCTCCGTTCCTTGGAAAAACGCCGTTTGCAAGCGACGTCGACAGCTCACATTGAACGGGATCCGGCGAATTTCTTCTGTCGGCACGATTCGCCGCAGACGTCCGGTAAAAGCTGCGCGGCGAGTAGGCAAACATCTCGAATTTGTTATTGAATGTGCGAAAGACGGCGGCAACTTCCGATTCGGATCTCACAACTATCTGATAATTCGTACAACTTCTGGTCCAGTTTCATCGACCAATAGAAGCCTGTTCTTACTTCTTCGGCAAGATGAGTGTTTTAGAGTGGCCTCCGGACTCCCGATGAACCTCTGTGAAAGGTCAGAACATGCAACGGAATGCTTCAACTCGCTATCCCATCCTGCTGGTACATGGTCTGTTCGGATTCGAGCGCATCGGCCACTTCGAGCTATTCCATGACGCACGCGACGCTTTGAAAACAGCCGGCAGCCGTGTGTTCGTCCCACATATTTCCGCCACTCACAAAAACGAAACAAGGGGTGAACAACTGCTTGCACAGATTCATCGCGTACTGATTGGCACAGGTGCCGAGAAAGTCAACCTTATCGGCCACAGCCAAGGTGCATTGGCAGCCCGCTACGCTGCAGCGCTTGCACCACACACCGTTGCTTCGGTGACGTCGGTCAGTGGCCCGAATCATGGTTCGGAACTGGCCGACTTCTTGCGCAAGGCACTGGTCCCGGGCCGTTTGCCGGAAGCGGTGGCGCAGAACGTCGCGACGTTGTTTGCCAACTTCCTTTCATTGCTCAGTGGCAATTCGGCGTTACCGCAGAACGCACTGGCCGCGCTCAATGCACTGACAACCGAAGGCGTCGGCGATTTCAACGATAAGTATCCGCAAGGGCTACCCAGGACCTGGGGCGGGCATGGGCCGGACCAGGTCGATGGCGTGCGCTATTATTCATGGAGTGGCGTCATTGCGACTGCGCCCGCCTCACTGCTTGATCCCATGCATCGTATCTGCCAGGCGCTTTCGCAATACTTCACGACCGAGACGGAGCAAAACGATGGGTTTGTCGGGCGCTTCAGTTCTCACTTGGGCCAGGTGATTCGCTCGGACTATCCGCTGGACCATCTGGGCAGTCTGCGCCGCGCTTACGGCACGGTGACGAGGCTGCCTGATCCGATCGAGCTGTACGTCGAACACGCCGAGCGCCTGCGTGCAGCCGATCTCTGATTTGCGCCACGGACAGAGCAACGGAACTTTGCCGGGAAATCGCTCACTGAATCCGGTAGGCTCCACACTTTACTGAAATACATTTGGAGAAATTCCCCATGGCTAAAGCCACTGCCCGCCACATCCTGGTTTCCAGCGAAGACAAGTGCAACGAACTCAAGGCCCAGATCGAAGGCGGCGCCGATTTCGCCGAAGTGGCCAAGGCCAACTCCAGCTGCCCATCGAGCCGTCAGGGCGGTGACCTGGGCTCCTTCGGTCCTGGTCAGATGGTCAAGGAATTCGACACCGTCGTGTTCAGCGCGCCAATCAATGTCGTGCAAGGCCCGGTGAAGACCCAGTTCGGCTATCACCTGCTGGAAGTCACCAGCCGTCAGGACTGATTCGTCGTCCGACTGCCCGCAACGGCCCGCCTTCTGGTGGGCCGTTGTGTTTCAGTTACACATACGGCTGGCGAGCGACGCGCCTCTCGCGTACAACTTGCGCTTATCGATTCAAGTCCCAAGGCTGACAATGCGACTGGTTTTCCCCACATTGATGCTTGCCGCCCTCGCCCTGCTGACGGCTGGCGCAAGCGCGAACCCCGCACCGCAACATGCCCTGACCGTTTATGGCGAGCCTGCCAAATACCCCGCTGGTTTCAGCCATTTCGACTACACCAACCTGCAGGCGCCCAAGGGCGGCACGATGCGCCGTTCGGCCATCGAGATCGGCCACTTCGACCATGTCCTTCCTTATATAGACAAAGGCATCGGAGTCACGCAGATCGATGGGTTGTTGTATTCGCCGCTGGCCCAGCGCTCGCTGGACGAGCCTTACACCGTGTATGGCCTGGTCGCGCAAAAGATGGAGCGTTCGGACGATGGCCTGTCACTGCGCTTTTTCATCAATCCCAAGGCCCGCTTCGCCGACGGCAAAGCGATCACCGCCGAAGACGTGCGCTACACCTATGACCTTCTGATGACCCAGGGCAGCCTGCGCTATCGCACCCAGTTCGCCGAGGTCAAAGGTGTCGAAGTTGAGGCGCCGCTGACCGTGCGTTTCGATTTCAAGAGCAACGAAAACCGCACCCTGCCCCTCGATATAGCGACGCTCCCGGTGTTCCCCGAACACTGGTGGAAAACCCGCGATTTCGCCGGCGGTGGCGGTTATGAAGCCCCGCTGGGCAGCGGCCCCTATCGAGTCGGCAGGGTCGATTCGGGGCGCAGCATCACCTTTGAGCGCAACCCCGACTGGTGGGGCAAGGACCTGCCGGTCAGTCGCGGCCTGTACAACTTCGATCATTTCAGCATCGAATACTTCGGCGACACCGATGTCGCTCGCCAAGTGCTGCGCGGCGGCGCCTACGACTACAACCGCGAATTCTCGGCGACCGGCTATTCGATCGGCTATGACAGCCCCGCGCTGAGCGACGGCCGTCTGCAAAAAGCCCATTTGGCGACCGAAGCGCCGCAATCGGCCCAGGGATTCGTGTTCAACCTGCAAAAGCCGATGTTCGCCGACCGGCGTGTGCGCCAGGCATTGGCGATGCTCTGGGACTTCGAGTGGAGCAACCGGCAGATGATGCGCAGTCTGTATATTCGCCAGCAAAGCTACTTCTCCAATACGTCGCTGGCCGCCACCGAGTTGCCCGATGCGCAAGAACTGAAGATCCTCGAACCCTTGCGTGGGCAGATCCCCGACGAGGTGTTCAGCAAAGTTTTCGAGGCGCCGAAAACCGATGGCAGCGGTGTGATCCGCGACAAGCAACTGCAAGCCCTCGCACTGCTCGAAGAGGCTGGCTGGAAACCCGAGGGCGATCAACTGGTGAACGCCCAGGGCGAGCCGCTGAGCTTCACTTTCCTGGTCAGCCAGAACGGTATGGATCGCCTGCTACTGCCCTACAAACGCACGCTGAAACAGATCGGCATCGAGCTCAACATCCGCCGCATCGATTCGTCGCAATACGTCAACCGGCTGATGAGCCGCGATTACGACATGATCGTTACCGGCTATCCCGTCACGACATCTCCGGGCGGCGAACTGCTCAACTACTTCGGCTCGGCGTCGGCCAACGATCCCGGTGCCAACAACTACATGGTGCTAAAAAACCCGGCGGTCGATACCCTGATCAATGGCCTGATTCGCGCATCCACCCAGGCCGACATGCTGCGCTATGCGCATGCACTGGACCGGGTACTGCAATGGAACTACTACTGGATTTCCAATTACTATCCACCCGGTACTTCGACCGTGTGGTGGAACCGTTTCGGCATACCGACGATTCAGGCCAGCAATGACGAAGCGATCGAGAGCTGGTGGGAAATCAGCCGCACGCCGCTGACCAACCAACAGATGACCGCCGAGAAAATTGCCCGCGGCAGACCCGGAGGACCGCACTGATGTGGGGTTACATATTGCGGCGTCTGCTGCTGATCATCCCGACGCTGGTGATCATTCTGCTGGTCAACTTCGTGATCATTCAGGCCGCTCCGGGCGGCCCGGTGGAACAGGCCATCGCTCATCTGCAAGGGATCGGTGGCGGTGGCGCCGCCGTCGGCGCCGGTGCCAGCGAGACTGCCAGCGGCGCCTCGCGCGCCAGCCGTGGCCTCGATCCGCAACTGATCAAGGACATCGAGAAACAATACGGCTTCGACAAACCGGCTCATGAGCGCCTGTGGCTGATGCTGAAAAACTATGCGCAGCTGGACTTCGGCAAGAGTTTCTTCCGGGGCGCCACGGTCACTGATCTGATCCTGGAAAAGATGCCGGTGACCATTTCGCTCGGCTTATGGGCGACATTGATTACGTACCTGGTGTCGATTCCGCTGGGGATTCGCAAGGCCGTTCACCACGGTAGTCATTTCGATGTCTGGAGCAGTACCGCCATCATCATCGGTTATGCGATGCCGGCGTTCTTGTTTGCCATGTTCCTTATTGTGGTGTTCGCCGGCGGCACCTCGCTGAACTGGTTTCCGGTGCGCGGGCTGGTCTCGGACAATTTCGAATCGCTGTCGACCCTGGGCAAGATCGCCGACTATTTCTGGCACCTGGTGCTGCCAGTGACAGCGCTGGTGATCGGCGGATTTGCGACGCTGACGATCCTGACGAAAAACTCGTTTCTCAATGAAATCACCCGCCAGTATGTGGTGACCGCGCGCGCCAAAGGCTTGAGTGAACGCCGTGTGCTGTATGGCCACGTATTTCGCAATGCGATGCTGCTGGTGGTGTCCGGCATTCCCCAAGCGTTTATCAGCGTGTTCTTCGCCGGCTCCCTGCTGATCGAAGTGATTTTTTCGCTCGATGGCCTCGGGCGCATGAGCTACGAAGCGGCGGTTTCGCGGGATTATCCGGTGGTGTTCGGTTCGTTGTTCATCTTCACCCTGTTCGGCCTGCTGATAAAACTGATTGGCGACCTGTGCTACACCCTGGTCGACCCGCGTATCGACTTCGCCGCGAGGAACGCCTGATGTTCAAGCTCTCGCCGTTGGGTCGTCGCCGTTTCGAGCGTTTCAAGAAAAACCGTCGCGGCTGGTGGTCGCTGTGGCTGTTCATCGGCCTGTTCATGCTGACACTCGGCGGCGAATTGATCGCCAACGACAAGCCGTTGATGGTCAGCTATCAGGGCCAGTGGTATTTCCCGGTGTTCAAGCGCCACACCGAACAGGAGTTCGGCGGGCAACTGCCATTCCAGGCCGATTATCGCAGCGACTATGTGCAGAACCTGATTCGCAAGGACGGCGGCTGGCTGCTGTTTCCGCCGATTCCGTTCAGTGACGACACGCCGAACTATGACCTGAACAAACCAGCGCCCAGCCCGCCTACATCGGTGAATTGGCTGGGGACTGACGATCAATCGCGAGATGTGCTGGCGCGGGTGATTTTTGGCGCGCGGGTGTCGATCCTGTTTGCCTTGATGCTGACGTTTGTCAGCGCACTGATCGGCATTGCTGCCGGTGCATTGCAGGGCTACTACGGCGGCTGGGTCGACTTGCTTGGGCAACGGCTGCTGGAAGTCTGGTCGGGGTTGCCGGTGTTGTACCTGCTGATCATTCTGTCCGGTTTCGTCGAGCCGAATTTCTGGTGGTTGCTGGGGATCATGGCGCTGTTTTCATGGCTGGCGCTGGTGGATGTAGTGCGCGCCGAATTCCTGCGCGGGCGCAATCTGGAATACGTCAAAGCGGCCCGTGCCTTGGGGCTCAGCGACCGCAAGGTGATTTTTCGGCACATTCTGCCCAACGCGATGAATGCGACTTTGAGCTACCTGCCGTTCATTCTCACCGGAGCGATCTCGACCCTGACCGCGCTGGACTTCCTCGGCTTCGGCATGCCCGCCGGCAGTGCCTCGCTGGGCGAGTTGATCGGCCAGGGCAAACAGAACCTGCAAGCCCCCTGGCTCGGTCTGACGGCGTTCTTCACGCTGGCGCTGATTCTGTCTTTATTGGTATTCATCGGCGAAGCGTTGCGTGACGCATTCGATCCAAGGTCCTGAAGCGTGCCCATGACTGATCACCTGATTGAAATCCGTAACCTCAATGTCGCGTTCCACGGCCAGACCGTGGTGCGTGATTTGTGTCTGGATATCCGCCCGGGCGAATGCCTGGCGCTGGTCGGCGAATCCGGCTCCGGAAAGTCGGTCACCGCGCACTCGATTCTGCAATTGTTGCCCGAGTCCGAGGCGCACACCCGCGGCAGCATTCGCTATCGTGGCCAGGAGCTGCTCGGGGCGGATCCGAAAGTCTTGCGCGAGTTGCGCGGCAACCGCATCGCCATGATTTTTCAGGAGCCGATGACTTCGCTCAATCCGCTGCACACCATCGAGAAACAGATTGGCGAGACGCTTCTGTTGCATCGCGGCCTCGGCGGCAAAGCAGCGCAGCAACGCATTCTCGAATTGCTCGGATTGGTCGGTATTCAGAAACCAAAGGAGCGCTTGAAGGCTTATCCTCATCAGCTGTCGGGCGGCCAGCGGCAACGGGTGATGATCGCCATGGCGCTGGCATGCGAGCCGGAATTGCTGATCGCCGATGAACCCACCACCGCACTCGACGTCACCGTACAACGCAAGATTCTGCTGCTACTCAAATCCCTGCAACAACGTCTGGGCATGTCGCTGCTGTTGATCAGCCATGACCTCAATCTGGTGCGCAGCATCGCGCAACGTGTGTGCGTAATGAAGGCCGGCGCAATCGTCGAGCAGGCGCCCTGCGAAACCTTGTTCACCGAGCCACAGCACCCTTACAGCTGCGTGCTGCTCAACGCCGAACCCGAGGGCGAAGCGCTGCCGCGCGATGAGCGTGAGAACGTGCTGGAAGTCGATGATCTGAAGGTCGAGTTCGCCGTCGGTGGCGGGCTGTTTCAGCGCAAGCAATATCTGCGCGCGGTGGATGGCATCAGCCTGAACATTCAGCGTGGCAAAACGCTGGGCATCGTCGGCGAATCGGGTTCAGGCAAGTCGACGCTGGGTCAGGCGATCCTGCGCCTGCTCGACTCCGAAGGCAGCATCCGCTTTCAGGGCGAGGCACTCGACTGTCTCAATCAGAAACAGATGCGCCCGTGGCGGCGGCAAATGCAAGTGGTGTTTCAGGACCCGTTCGGCAGCCTCAGCCCGCGCATGTCGGTGGCACAGATCATCAGCGAAGGCCTCGAAGTGCATTGTGAATCGAGCGCCGATGAGTGTGATGAGCAAGTGATCCGCGTGCTCAAAGAGGTCGGTCTCGACCCGGAAAGTCGTCATCGCTATCCCCACGAGTTTTCCGGGGGTCAGCGCCAGCGCATCGCCATCGCCCGGGCACTGGTATTGAAACCGGCGCTGATTCTGCTCGACGAGCCGACGTCGGCGCTGGATCGCACAGTGCAGAAACAAGTGGTCGCCCTGCTCCGCCAGTTGCAGGAAAAGCACGGTCTGACGTACCTGTTCATCAGCCATGACCTGGCCGTCGTTCGCGCGCTGGCCCATGACATGATTGTGATCAAGGACGGTAAAGTCGTGGAGCGTGGTGCCAGCCATGAGGTATTCGATGCGCCGCAGCATCCGTATACCAAAGAGCTGTTGGCGGCGGCGCATCCGGGGTAGGCATAATCGATGTGCGACGCGATACCGCGTCGCGGCATTCGCGAGCAGGCTCGCTCCCACAAGGTTCGCGGCTGCTCACGCATTGGGTGACGACCGGTTTCACTGTGGGAGCGAGCCTGCTCGCGAAGGGGCCGGCCCAGGCAACATACCATCAGGATCATTCAACAGATGAACACCACCGAAAGCCTCAAGGACTACCAACGCGTTCGCACGCTGGCGATCCGCTCGCTGTTCGAGATCATCGAGCAGTCGAGCGAAGGCACGGTCATTGTTGATCGGGACGCCAACATCGTCTGGATGAACGAGCGCTATGCCCGGCGCTTCGGCCTTGAATCGGCTGCCAGCGCAATCGGCAAGGCCTGCGAAAGCGTGATCCCCAGCAGCCTGCTGCGTGAAGTGGTACGCACCGGGCGGCCGATTCTGCTCGACATGCAAGACACGCCAAAAGAGCCGTTGGTGGTGATGCGCCTGCCGATCCATGACGATGCCGGCACGGTGATCGGCGCGATCGGTTTTGCCCTGTTCGATGAGTTGCGCACATTGTCGCCCATGCTCAAGCGCTACCTGAGCATGCAGGAAGAACTGGCCTCGACGCGCTCGCTGCTGCGCGCCCGCCAGACCAAATACAACTTTGCCCACTTCATCGGCACCAGCGCCGCCAGTCTTGAAGTCAAACGCCGCGCCCGGCGCAGTGCCAGTGCCGACTCGCCGGTCTTGCTGCTCGGCGAAACCGGCACCGGCAAGGAACTGCTCGCTCAAGCGATCCACAGCGCATCGCCCCGCGCGCACAAGGCGTTCGTCAGCATCAACAGCGCGGCGATCCCCGAAGCGCTGCTCGAAGCTGAATTTTTCGGCACGGCCCCCGGCGCGTTCACCGGTGCTGATCGCAAGGGGCGTACCGGCAAGTTGCAGATCGCTCAGGGCGGCACGCTGTTTCTCGACGAGATCGGCGACATGCCGCTGCCGCTGCAAAGCAAATTACTGCGCGTGTTGCAGGAGAAAGAGTTCGAACCCGTCGGCTCCAACGAAGTGATCCAGAGCGACGTACGAGTCATCGCTGCCACATCGACCGATCTGCAAGCGGCGATCAAGCGCGGCGAATTTCGCGCCGATTTGTACTATCGCCTGAATGTGCTGCCGATCCAGGTGCCGCCCCTGCGCGAACGCCTCGATGATTTGCCGGCACTCAGCGAAGCGATTCTTGAGGAACTGCGCAGCCAGCACGAGCTGCACCGCGATGCGCTGACGTTGCTCGGCCAACACGCCTGGCCGGGGAACATTCGCGAGTTGCGTAATGTGCTGGAGCGTGCGGCGCTACTCAGTGATGACTTGATTCTGACCGAGCAGGATCTGCGCGCGGCGATTGGCACGTTGACACCGGTTGAACGTACGTCCGCGCACGTGGCACAAACGGTAATGGAGGAAACCTTCGCACAGGCGCGCGAGCGGTTTGATCGGCAACTGATTGAAGCCACGTTGGCTCAATGTGCGGGCAAGGTGCCGGAAGCGGCCGCTCGGCTGGGGCTTGGGCGGTCGACGCTGTACAAGAAAATGGTCGCGCTGGGGATTGCCTGATCTCACTTCGGAGACTTAAGTCTCGATTTGTAGATGAAAGTGCTTCGCACTTATCGCGAGCAGGCTCACTCCTACAGGACTGCGCACACCGTCACCCTGTAGGAGTGAGCCTGCTCGCGATGGCGCCAGATCAGGCGAAAAATATCTCAATTCAGAGACAAACTCTCCTATCGTGACCGCATCCAGCTCATCAATTTTTTGTTTTTCAATCACTTAGCCAATTGGCACAAATCTCGCTAACACCTCTCCACACCCGTTCCACCCACAAAAATAACAATTCTGGAGAGACACACCATGAGTGTGATCATTGCCTTGGCAGCCCTCGCGTTGCTGATGCTGGCCGCCTACCGTGGCTACAGCGTTATCCTCTTTGCCCCGATTGCCGCGCTCGGCGCGGTCCTGCTCACCGATCCTTCCGCTGTCGCACCTGCCTTCACCGGGGTGTTCATGGAAAAAATGGTCGGCTTCATCAAGCTGTATTTTCCGGTGTTCCTGCTCGGCGCCGTGTTCGGCAAACTGATCGAGCTGTCGGGTTTCTCCCGGTCGATCGTGGCAGCAGCGATTCGCCTGCTCGGCACTCGCCAGGCCATGCTGGTGATCGTGCTGGTTTGCGCGTTGCTCACCTACGGCGGCGTATCGTTGTTCGTGGTGGTGTTTGCGGTGTATCCGTTTGCCGCCGAGATGTTTCGCCAGAGCAACATCCCCAAACGGCTGATCCCGGCGACCATCGCCCTTGGCGCGTTTTCCTTCACCATGGACGCCCTGCCCGGCACCCCGCAGATTCAGAACATCATTCCCAGCACGTTCTTCAATACCACCGCATGGGCCGCGCCGTGGCTGGGTGTGATCGGCACGATTTTCGTGTTCTGCGCCGGCATGCTGTTCCTGCAGCGTCAGCGCAACAAGGCGCAGCGCACTGGCGAGGGCTACGGCACCGAGCTGCGCAACGAGCCGGAAACCGCCGAAGACCTGAAGCTGCCCAACCCGTGGATTGCACTGTCGCCGCTACTGGCGGTTGGCATCATGAACCTCCTGTTCACCCAGTGGATTCCGCAGTGGTACGGCAAGACCCACAGCCTCGCGCTGCCAGGCATGGCCACGCCGGTCACCACCGAAATTGCCAAGCTCACCGCAATCTGGGCGGTACAGGCGGCGCTGTTGGTCGGAATTCTGATGGTGTTGGCGTTCGGCTTTCAGGCGATTCGCAGCAAGCTCGCCGAAGGCAGCAAGAGTGCAGTCAGCGGCGCACTGCTGGCGGCGATGAACACCGCGTCCGAATACGGTTTTGGCGCAGTGATCGCCTCGTTGCCGGGCTTTCTGGTACTGGCCGACTGGCTCAAGCAGATCCCCAATCCACTGATCAACGAAGCCATCACCGTAACCCTGCTGGCCGGCATTACCGGCTCGGCATCGGGCGGCATGAGCATTGCCCTGGCGGCGATGTCCGAGCAGTTCATCAGCGCAGCCAACGCTGCAAACATTCCGCTGGAAGTGCTGCACCGCGTAGCCGCCATGGCCAGCGGCGGCATGGACACCCTGCCGCACAACGGCGCGGTGATCACTCTGCTGGCGGTGACCGGGCTGACCCACCGCGAAGCCTATAAAGACATTTTCTGTATTACGCTGATCAAGACCCTGGCGGTTTTCGTAGTGATCGGCACTTTCTACGCCACTGGCATTGTGTGAGGTATTCATGACGACTCTTTCCGGCAAGACCGCACTGGTGACCGGCTCCACCAGCGGCATCGGTCTGGGCATCGCACTGAGCCTGGCCAAGGCTGGGGCCAATCTGATTCTCAACGGTTTTGGCGATGCGTCGGCAGTGATTGCCGAAGTCGGCCAGTTTGGTGGCAAGGTCGGCCACCATCCGGCGGACGTCAGTGACCCCGCGCAGATTGCCGAGATGATCGCCTACGCCGAGCGCGAGTTCGGTGGCGTGGATATTCTGGTCAATAACGCCGGCATTCAGCATGTCGCGGCGGTGGAAGAGTTTCCGGTCGATCGCTGGGATTCGATCATTGCCATCAACCTGTCCTCGGTGTTCCACAGCTCCCGCCTGAGCCTGCCGGGCATGCGCCGCAAAAACTGGGGACGGATCATCAATATCGCCTCGGTGCACGGCCAGGTCGGTTCGACCGGCAAAGCCGCTTACGTGGCCGCCAAGCACGGCGTGATCGGCCTGACCAAAGTGGTCGGCCTGGAAACCGCGACCAGCAACGTCACCTGCAACGCCATTTGTCCGGGCTGGGTGCTGACGCCGCTGGTGCAGAAGCAGATCGACGATCGTGCGGCCAAGGGTGTCGATCCGCAGCAGGCGCAACATGATCTGCTGGCCGAGAAACAACCGTCGCTGGAATTCGTTACGCCGCAGCATCTGGGCGAACTGGTGTTGTTTCTGTGCAGCGAGGCTGGCAGTCAGGTGCGTGGTGCGGCGTGGAATATCGATGGCGGCTGGCTCGCGCAATAACGCCCCTCTGCAGGAGCAAGCCTGCTCGCGAAGGCGACTTTCAGTTATCGATGACGACAGACAGACCGCTATCGCGAGCAGGCTCGCTCCCGCTGGAAGCCCCATCAACCCGATAAAAAGAGGCAAGCAATGTCCGACATGCTCTGGCAACCCGGCGCCAATCGTATCGCCCAATCACGCATGGATGCGTTTCGCCGTGCCATCAATCAACGCCACGGTCTGAACATTGGCGACTACCCTGCCCTGCACCACTGGAGCATCGAGCAGCGTGCGGATTTCTGGCAGGCGCTTGTCGATTTCTTCGATATCCGCTTTCACACCCAGCCCGACGCGGTACTGCGTGAAGGCGTGCAGATGCCCAGCGCCGAGTGGTTTCCGGGCGCGACCCTGAACTTCGCCGAACACCTGCTGCGCCGCCGCGACGACGCCGTGGCAGTGATCAGCGTGGCGGAGAACGGCCAGCGCGAGCAATTGACCTGGGCCGAACTGGCCGAGCACGTCGCCGGTTTTCAAGCGAGCCTGCAGGCGGCCGGCGTGGGCCTCGGTGACCGTGTCGCAGCGTGCATGCCCAATACCTGGCAGACGCTGGTGGCGATGCTGGCGACCACCAGCCTCGGGGCGATCTGGTCGTGCTCTTCGCCCGACTTCGGTACCCACGGGGTCATCGATCGCTTCGGCCAGATTGAACCGAAAGTGCTGCTGACCTGCGCGGGTTATCGCTATGCCGGCAAGATCCTCGACCAGGCTGACAAGATCAACGGCATCCTCGAACAGCTGCCGACGCTCAAACAGTTGATCATCGTCCCGTACGCCCAGCCGCAAGCACACGCCGAAATGTACCGGACACAGGCTGAAGTGAGTTTGTGGGATGACTTCTACGCAGCCGGCGGCGAAGCGCATTTCGTCCCGGTGCCATTCAACCATCCGCTTTACGTGCTGTATTCCAGCGGCACCACCGGCGTACCGAAGTGCATCGTCCACAGCACCGGCGGCGTGCTGCTGCAGCACGTCAAGGAGCACGGCCTGCATTGCGATCTCGGCCCCGGCGACCGGCTGTTCTACTACACAACGTGCGGCTGGATGATGTGGAACTGGCTGGTCTCCGCGCTTGCGGTCGGCAGTGCGGTGGTGCTCTACGATGGCTCGCCGTTTTACCCGGACCACCATCGCTTGCTCGACTTGATCGACGATGAGCGCATCAGCGTGTTCGGCACCAGCCCGAAGTATCTGGCCACCCTGGAAAACAGCGGTGCCCGCCCTCGCGACAGCCATGATCTGGGCAGCCTGAACACCCTGCTGTGCACCGGCTCGGCGCTGTCGCCGCAGAGCTATGACTATGTTTACCGCGACGTTAAAAGCGATGTGTGTCTGGCGTCGATGTCCGGCGGCACCGATATCGTCTCTTGCTTCGTCAATGGCAATCCGCTGTCAGCGGTACGGCGTGGTGAAATCATGGGCAAGAGCCTGGGCATGGCGGTCGAGGTGTGGAGCGACGCCGGCCAGGCGGTGATCGGCGAGAAAGGCGAACTGGTCTGCACCCGGCATTTTCCGGCCATGCCGATCGGTTTATGGAATGACCCGGACGGCACGAAACTGCGCCAGTCGTATTTCAGCCTGTTTCCCGGTGTTTGGGCACAGGGCGATTACGCCGAACAATTGCCACACGGCGCGATGTTGATACACGGGCGTTCGGATGCGGTGCTGAACCCCGGCGGCGTGCGCATCGGCACGGCCGAGATCTACCGTCAGGTCGAGAAGCTCAGCGACGTACTGGACAGCGTCGCCATCGGCCAGCAGTGGCAGGGTGACGTAAGGGTCGTGTTGTTCGTGCGATTGCGCGAAGGACTGCAACTGGATGACGCGCTCGAACAGCGCATCCGCCAGGTGATCCGCGCCAATACCACCCCAAGGCATGTACCGGCGAAGATCGTTGCGGTGACCGATATTCCGCGCACCATCAGCGGCAAGATCGTCGAACTGGCGGTGCGCGAGGTGGTGCATGGGCGACCGGTGAAAAACACCGATGCGTTGGCCAATCCCGAGGCGCTTGCCCAGTTTCGGGGTCGGCCGGAACTGGATTTCTGAACCTTGCGCTGGCAGCCGCACGCCAAAACGCGGGTGCCAGCCTGTTCGTCAATCCATCAAGCCCCACTCTCCCGAGACTGAGCTCGCGTTATTGACGGGTTCATCCGCCAGCTTCAAGCGCAGCTTCAGATTGTTCGCCGAATCTGCATTTTTCAGCGCTTCGTCTGCACTGATTGCGCCTTCCATCACCAGCGCAAACAGTGCCGCGTCGAAGGTTTGCATGCCCAGCTCGGCGGACTTTTCCATCATCGGCTTGAGCTCCTCCAACTGCCCGCGCCGAACCAGATCAGCGATAGTCGGCGTCCCCAACAGCACCTCGACCGCTGCCCGGCGCTGCCCATCGACGCCGCGTACCAAGCGCTGCGAAACAAAGGCGCGCAAATTATTGCCGAGTGCGTGCAACAGTTGCGGTCGCCGCTCTTCGGGGAACATGTTAATGATCCGGTCCAGCGCCTGATTGGCATTGGTGGCATGCAACGTCGACAACACCAGATGCCCGGTGTCGGCAAACGCCAAGGCATGCTCCATGGTTTCGCGGTCGCGGATTTCGCCAATCAACACCACATCCGGAGCTTGGCGCAGGGTATTTTTCAATGCCGCGTGAAAACTGCGAGTATCGACGCCGACCTCACGCTGGTTGACGATCGAGCGCTGATGCCGATGGATGTACTCGATCGGGTCTTCGATGGTGACAATGTGCCCGGTACTATGGCGGTTGCGATGATCGATGAGTGCGGCCAGAGAGGTCGATTTACCCGAGTTGGTCGCCCCGACGAACAGAATCAGCCCGTGCTTGAGCATGATGGTGTCGAGCAGCACTGGCGGCAATTTCAGGTCGGCGAACCTCGGTATATCGAGTTTGACGTTACGAATGACGATCGACACGTCGTTGCGCTGCTTGAAAATGTTCACCCGAAAGCGGCCGATGCCCGTTCGGGAGATTGCCAGGTTCATTTCAAGATCCCGGTCGAACTCCCGTTGTTGCTCGGCGTCCATCAGTGAGGCGGCGATGGCGGCGGTTTCGCCGAGTTTGAACGGCTGTTCGCCCAACGCGACGAGCACGCCGTCGATCCGCGCGCTGGGCGGTGCGCCTGTAGAAAGAAACAGGTCTGAGCCGTTTTTATTGGACAAAATTGATAACAGTGCATCGATTTCCATGGCAAAAATCATCCGCGAAGCATTCAATGAACAGAAATTGGCCTGCACCTGACGCACGCCTGTTTGCAACAATGATAGACGCCGTCTCACCGAACTACGCTCAGGACCGATGTAATGAACGCTGTACCGATTCCCGATGATGCCCAGGCACTGCTCACCCGCACCGACTGGAGTCGCGGCCCCTTGGGCGCTGCCGAAACCTGGCCGCAGAGCCTGCGCACCGCGGTCGACATCGTCATTCACTCGCCCATGCCCATGGTGTTGCTGTGGGGCCCGCAGCTAACGCAGATCTACAACAACGGTTTTGCCATGCTTGCCGGGCAGAAGCATCCGCAGGCTTTCGGGCAGCCGGCGCATGAGGTCTGGCCGGAGCTTCGCGACTTCACCGACCCGATTTACTCCGCCGTCCTGCAGGGCCAGGTGCGCACCTACAGCGAACGGCGCTTCACCTTGCAGCGTGACGGCAAGGACAGCGACTTCTGGCTTGATCTGACCTATAGCCCGATTCGCGACGAATCCGCGCAAGTCGCCGGGATTCTCGTCACCGCCATCGAAACCAATGAACGCCGACGCGTTGCGCTGGAATTGCAGCGCCGCTCCGAAGAGAGCCTGCAAGCACAACGTGAAACCGAAGAGCGCCTGCAACTGGCCTTGGCGGCGACCGACGCGGTGGGCACCTGGGACTGGAATATCGGCGAAGACCGCTTCATCGCCGACGCGCATTTCGCTCAGCTGCACGGGGTCGATCCCGCGCAGGCCCGGCAATTGCCGATCAGCGAGTACCTGCAAGGCGTGCACCCCGAAGATCGCGCCATGGTTGCGCGCAGCATCAAACACTGCATCACCCACGGCACCGAATACGCCGAGGAATATCGCCTGCTGCAGCCTGACGGCGAGGTACGCTGGGTGTTTGCGCGCGGGCGCTGCTACAAGGATCACCATGGCCGGCCGACGCGGTTCCTCGGCGCCGCGCTGGACCTGACCGAGCGCAAGCACACCGAACAGGCATTGCGCCAGAGTCAGACCGAGCTGCAACTGATCATCAACGCCATGCCGATCCTGATCAGCTACGTCGATCGCGAAGAACGCTTCCGCTTGAACAACGCGGCTTATCTGGACTGGTACGGCCTCACGCCACAGGAGCTGTACGGGAGAACGATCCGCGAAGTGATTGGTGAGGAGGCGTATTTCCTGCGCCTGCCGTACATTGCCGAAGCGCTGGCCGGCCGGCCGTGTTCCTTCAGCCTGTACACCCCGCACCGCGATGGCAGCAGCCGCCACGCGTTGATGAATTATCTGCCGCGGTATGGCGCCGACGGCGCGGTCAACGGTTTCTATATCTTTGTGATCGACGAAACCGAGCGCAAGAAAACCGAAGAAGCCCTGCGCAATCTCAACGAAACCCTGGAAGAACGCGTCAGTGCTCGCACTGAGCAACTGGCTTTGGCCAATCAGCGCTTGCAGAGCGAAATGTTCGAACGCGAGCGCGCTGAAGATGCGTTGCGCCATGCGCAGAAGATGGAAGCGGTCGGCCAGCTCACCGGCGGCATCGCCCACGACTTCAACAACATGCTCACCGGGATCATCGGCAGTCTCGACCTGATGCAGCGCTACATCGCCAACGGCCGCGCCGACGAGATCGGGCGTTTCACCGAAGCGGCGGTGTCTTCGGCCAATCGTGCGGCGGCACTGACTCACCGTTTGCTGGCGTTCTCGCGGCGCCAGTCGCTGGATCGCAAAACCCTCGACGTCAATGTGCTGGTGCTATCGCTGGAGGATCTGATCCGCCGGACCAAGGGCGATCCGATCGAACTCAAACTGCAACTGGCCAACGATGTGTGGCCGGTCAGCACCGACGTCAGCCAACTGGAAAACGCCCTGCTCAATCTGGTGATCAACGCCCGCGATGCGATGCCCGATGGCGGCCAGTTGCTGATCGAAACCGCCAACGTCTATCTCGACGGCAGTGACATCACCACGCTGGAACCGGTCAAGGCTGGCGATTATCTAATGCTCGCAGTCAGCGATAACGGTACCGGCATGACGCCCTCGGTACGCTCGAAAGCCTTCGATCCGTTTTTCACCACCAAGCCGATCGGCCAGGGCACCGGCCTGGGGTTGTCGATGATTTATGGTTTTGCCCAGCAATCAGGCGGGCATGTCAGCCTCGACAGTTTGCCGGGCCAGGGGACGTCGGTGCGTTTGTATCTGCCGCGCTTGCACGGCGTCGAGGCACAACACGCCACGCAACCGGCCGTTGAACAAACGCCGACCATCGCCACCGGTGAAACCGTGATGGTGGTCGAAGACGATCCGGCGGTGCGCATGCTGGTGCTCGATCTGCTCCGGGAATTGGGTTATCAGACCTACGAAGCCGTCGACGCGAAGACCGCCCTGCCCCTGCTCGAATCCAGCCGGCGCGTGGACCTGCTGGTCACCGACGTCGGCCTGCCGGGCATGAACGGTCGGCAATTGGCGGAGATTGCCCGACAGCATCGGCCGGGCCTGAAGGTGCTGTTCATGACCGGTTATGCGCAGAAAGCCGCCGAACGCCAAGGCTTTCTCGAGGATGGCATGGACATGGTCGCCAAACCGTTCGCAGTCGAGTTGCTGGCCAGCAAGATCCGCACGATGACCAGCCAAACCCTGTGACTTGAGGCATAATCCGCGCCCCGCCGTCACCCCGTTATCAGGACCGCCCGATGAAAGCCCAAGCCCGCCACATTCTGGTGAAAACCGCCGAAGAGGCCGAACAGCTCAAACAACGCATCGCCAAGGGTGAGGCGTTCGATGTGCTGGCGAAGAAATTCTCCACCTGCCCGTCCGGCAAACGCGGCGGCGACCTGGGCGAAGTGCGACCGGGGCAGATGGTCGGTGCGATTGATGCGGTGATCTTCAAAAAACCCCTGCGCACCGTGCATGGGCCGATCAAGAGCAAGTTTGGTTATCACCTGGTGCAGGTGTTTTACCGGGATTAGTGGTTGGCTTGCCGGCCCCATCGCGAGCAGGCTCGCTCCTACAATTTGCAACGCATTCCAACTGTAGGAGCGAGCCTGCTCGCGATCGATTGCGCAGCAAGCGGCCATTCAACGACTATTCGGGAATCAACGCCCCCGGCACCTGAATCACCCGACTCGCCAGCAGATGCCCCGCCTGCGCCGCTTCCGCAGGACTGCCACCGGACAAACGACTGGCCAGATACGCCGCACTGAACGAGTCCCCCGCCGCCGTGGTATCCACCACTTTTTCGACCTCCTGCGCCGGCACTTCGAACGCCTCACCGTCACAGCGAATCAGACACGCCTGCGCCCCACGCTTGAGCACCACTTCCGGCGTGCCGATCTGTGCGTACGCGGCAAACACTTCAGCACAGTCCGGGAAGCCGAACAGCGCCTGCTCGTCATCCACCGTCAATAACGCCAGATCAACGAAAGGCAAAATACTGCGATACGCCGCTCGCGCCTCTTCGACAGAAGCCCACAGCCGCGGCCGATAGTTATTGTCGAAGACGATGCGCGCATCGTTTTGCCGCGCATTGATCAAGGTTTCGATCAGCCTCTCCCGCCCCTTTGCGCCGAGCACAGCGAGGGTAATACCGCTGAAATACAGCACGTCATAATCCGGCAACGCCGCGAGCACCGGTTCGGCGGCCGGCGTGGTGAAACACTCGCGGACGGCGGCTTCGTTGCGCCAATAAAGGAAACGTCGCTCACCGTTGGCGTCGGTCTGAATGCAATACAAACCGGGCAAACGACCGGGCAGACGCTGGACCAGATCGAGGCCGATGCCTTCGCCGGCCCAGATCCGGCACATGGCATCGCTGAAACTGTCGTCGCCCAATGCGGTGACGTAGTCGACTTGTGCCTGACTGCCCATGGCGCGGGACAGGTACACCGCGGTATTCAGGGTATCGCCGCCGAAGCTTTGCTGCAGGCTGCCATCGGCGCGCTGCTGCAGTTCGATCATGCATTCGCCGATCAGGGCGATGCGCGGATTGTTTGGGCCCAGAGGGCTGAGGGTGTTCATTTGAGGGGTCTCTGATGGTTCGGTGGTGGCTGTGTCGCCGTCATCGCGAGCAGGCTCACCCCTACAATTGGAATGCATTTCAAATGTAGGAGCGAGCCTGCTCGCGATTGGCCGCGATGCGGTCTGGACCTTAGAAACACGTCTCCATGCTCTCGATCACCGTCAACTGCTCATCCACCAGCAACCCCACCCGCCACTTGTCGAACGTCAGGCACGGATGCGACGTGCCAAAGGAAATGATATCGCCCACGCGCAATTCAACACCCGGCGCCACCGTCATGAAGGCGTGCTGATCCATCACCGCGGTCACTTTGCAGGCAGTCACGTCATCGCCTGAGGCGGGCACGGCACCGGCCTTGTAGCGCAGCAATGGCACTGGCAATCCGGCGTCGAAGGCCACATCACGCTTGCCCAGTGCGATCACCGCAAAACCCGGTTCCGGCAATGACTGAACGTGCGCCCAGACTTCCAGCGCCGGGCGCAAGCCTTCGTGCAGATCGCTGCGCCGGTCGAGGACGCAGCACTGCGCGTCCTTGTAGATGCCGTGATCGTGAGCGACGTAACTGCCCGGGCGCAGCACGCTGAGAAAGCGCCCAGCAGCGTTTTGCGTCTCGAACGATTCGGCAATCAAGTCGTACCACGCCGAGCCGGACGCAGTGATGATCGGCCTGGCAACGGCAAAACCGCCGCTGTCCTGCAACTGTACGGCCAGGCGTACCAACGAGGCGGCGAACTCGCGGATGCCGCTGACTGCGTGGTCGCCATGGATCACCCCTTCGTAACCTTCGATACCGGTCAGGGCCAGCGCCGGTTGCGCGTTGATCGCCTTGGCCAGTTCGATGACTTCCTGCTCGCTGCGGCAACCGCAGCGTCCGCCGACTACGCCGTATTCGATCATCACGTTGAGCTTGAGCCCGCGCGAGGCAAAGTACGCGCCAAGGTCAGCGACGTTATCCGGGTGATCGACCATGCAGTGGAATTCGAATGCTGGATCGGCGAGCAAGTCAGCGATCAGCGCCATGTTCGGAGTACCGACCAGTTGGTTGGCCATCAACACCCGGCGCACGCCATGGGCATAGGCGGCGCGGGTCTGGGTCGCGCTGGCGAGGGTGATGCCCCACGCACCGGCATCGAGCTGACGCTTGAACAGCGCCGGGGTCATGCTGGTCTTGCCGTGGGGCGCCAGTTCGGCGCCGCTGTCGCTGACGAACTTCTGCATCCAGCGAATGTTGTGCTCCAGTGCCTGGCGGTGCAGCACCAGCGCGGGCAGGCTGACGTCGCGCACCAGTTGCGCGCCGATGGCCGCGTCGCCCTTTTGCACAGCACGATTGTTGGCAGTCGTCATGTCGAACTCCTCGTTGTCACGGCCGCAGGCAGCCGCGTTTATTCGTTGATACGCCGGGCGAGACTGTTGGCGCTCTCGATCAGTACCCGGCGATAGTCGTCGTAATGGGTTTTCGCGTCGGCCCGTGGCGCGACGATGCACAAGGTACAAATCGCTACGCCTTGCGGGTTTTTGACCGGCGCGGCGAAGCAATGGGTGAAGGTGTCGGCAACACTGTCGAAGGAGAAGAAACCGTCGATGCCGGCCTGACGAATTTCCGCCAGAAAGCGCTCCAGCGGCAGACGTTCGCCGTCGGGCAGGATGTAGTCGTCTTCGTCGATCAGATCGATGATCTGCTGGTCGCTCAGGTGCGCCAGCAGCAGACGCCCCGAGGCTGTCCACGGGATCGGCGCGTTCTCGCCGATGTCGGAGGAAATGCGGAAATGCCGCTCGCCTTCCTTCATCAGCGCCACCGTGTATTTGCGCCCGTTGAGCAGGCACATCTGTGCGGTTTCGCGGGTCTGGCGGACGATTTCCTGCAAGGCGTGATCGGCTTCGCGACTGAGGTCGAAATGGCGCAGGTGCGCCTGGCCGAGAAAATACAGCTGGCGGCCAAGATAGACATGACCGTCCTTGCCCACCGGTTCCAGGATGCGCCGTTCGAGTAACGAGGCAACCAGCTCGTAGACCGTTGATTTCGGGCTGCCGATGCCGTTGGCAATGTCGTTCGGGCGCAGCGGCTGGCCGACTTCCTTGAGGAAATCGAGAATATCGAACGCCCGGTCCAGACCGCGAGCCCGGCGCTTGATGGTGTCTTCGGTCATATCAGTGGTTCCCATTCAAAGTCGCCGGATGGTAACTGGCCCTTGGTGTCGTGTCAGCGGCATTGCTGCCCTCACCCCCCGCCCTCTCCCGGAGGGAGAGGGCGCCTGATCGTATCGATGCACATGTTGTGGTGAGCCGACAAAACCTGCATCGACAGCGATCAGTCCCCTCTCCCTCCGGGAGAGGGCTAGGGTGAGGGGAAGCCATTACTCAGGCCTTCTTCCTGTACGCGATGCAATCAATCTCAACCTTGCAATCGACCATCATGCTCGCCTGCACACAAGCCCGCGCCGGGGCGTGTTCGGGTTTGAAATATTCGCCGAAGACCTTGTTGAAGCTGCTGAAATCGCGCGGATCGTCCAGCCACACACCGACCCGCACCACATCCTCCAGGCCATAACCCGCCTCTTCGAGAATCGCGATCAGGTTTTTCATGGTCTGGTGAGTCTGTTCGACGATGCCACCAACAATGATCTCGCCCTCCACCGCTGGCACCTGGCCGGAGACGTGCAGCCAGCCATCCGCTTCGACTGCGCGCGCGAAGGGACGTGGCTGACCGCCGGCGGCAGTGCTGCCGGTGCCATAACGAGTAATGCTCATGGGTGTTTCTCCTGATTACAAAACAAAAATTAGAACCGCGTGTTTTTCAGAAACTCGGCCAGACGCGGTGATTGCGGGCGCTCGAACAGTTCCTTGGGAGGCCCCTGCTCTTCGATTCGCCCCTGATTCATGAAAACGATCTTGTCCGACACCTCGAAGGCAAACCGCATCTCGTGGGTCACCAGCAACATGGTCATGCCGTCCTCGGCCAAGCCCTTGATCACGTTGAGCACTTCGCCGACCAATTCGGGGTCCAGGGCCGAGGTGACCTCGTCGAAAAGCATCAGGCTCGGGTTCATCGCAATCGCCCGGGCAATCGCCACGCGCTGTTGCTGACCGCCGGACAACTGGCCGGGAAAGTGATTGCGCCGCTCCAGCAGGCCGACGCGCTCCAGCCATTTCTCGGCGAGCACCACGGCTTCGTCTTTGTGCATCTTTTTCACCTTGAGCAAGCCCAGAGTGACGTTCTGCAACGCGGTCAGATGCGGGAACAGATTGAATTGCTGGAACGCCATGCCGGTCATCGCGCGATGCCGGGCGATGACTTTTTCCGCGTGACGTACGCGCTTGCCGTTGACCTCGTCATAGCCGATGGATTCACCGTCGAGCAGAATCTGCCCACCCTGAAATTCCTCGAGCATGTTCACGCAGCGCAGCAACGTGGTCTTGCCCGAACCACTGGAACCGATCAGCGTTACCACGTTGCCGCGCTGCATGCTCAGGTCGACACCTTTGAGCACTTCGACCGCGCCGTACTGTTTGTGCAGGCCGCGAATGTCCAGCAGCGCCTGATTCTGTGGGGAAACTTGAGCTTGAGTCATGGCAGGGCCACCCGCTTTTCAATGTGCCGGCCGAGTAATTCGATGCCGAAGTTGATGACGAAGAACAGAAAACCGGCGAACAGATAGAACTCCAGGGTCATGAAGTTCCGGGCGATGACCTGCTGCGTGCTGAGCAGCAATTCAGCCACGCCGATTACCGAGAGCAAGGTTGAAGCCTTGACGATTTCCGTGGACGAGTTGACCCAGGTTGGCAAAATCTGCCGCAATGCCTGAGGCAACAGCACGTAACCGAGGGATTGGTAAAACGTCAGACCGATGGCTTTGCCCGCTTCCATCTGCCCGCGTGGCAACGCTTGCAGCGCGCCGCGGACAATCTCGGCGACGTGCGAGCCGCAAAACAGCGTCAGGCCCAAGGCGCCGGCCTGAAAGGCACTGATCTGCCAACCCAGCGCCGGCGCCATGTAGAAGCAAGCCAATACCAATACAAACACAGGTGTGCCGCGAATCAGATCGACGTAAAAACGAAATGGCGCACGCATCCACAAGCGCCCGTAAGTCAGCACCAATCCGGCGACAACGCCGAGCAAGGTGCCGAGCACAATCGCCAGCGCCGACACTTGCACACTGGTCAGAAAACCTTGGAAAAGCGGCTCTCGGGCAACCCACAATTCATGCAGCCAATCAGGTGATTCGTACATCGCAAGCTCCTATCGGCGGATCGCCAGACGCTGCTCCAGGTACCGCAGCAGCATGGCGATGAGGTAACAGGCCGCGACATACAACGCCGTGGTCACCAGCCAGGTTTCGATCACCCGGTAGCTTTCGACGTTGATCTTGCGCGCGTAATAAGTCAGCTCCGGCACCGCAATCGCAGCCGCCAGCGAAGTGTCCTTGAACAGTGAAATGAAGTTATTCGACAGCGCCGGCAAGACGTTGCGCAGCATCACCGGCACGGTGACGTAGGCCTTGACCTGCCACTCGCCCAGCCCGATCGCCAGCCCGGCTTCGCGCTGGCCTTTGGGAATGCTCAGCAAGCCACCGCGGAAAACTTCGGTCAGATACGCGCCGGCATACAGCGACAGCGTGATGATGAACGAAGGAATCTTGTCCAGCCGGATGCCGAGGCTCGGCAAGGCAAAGTAGATCAACAGGATCAACACCAGAATCGGCGTATTGCGTACCACCGTGACGTACACCGAGGCCAGCACCCGCAAGGCGCGATGCTTCGACAGCAAGGCAAACGCCATCAGCAGGCCGATCACGCAGCCGATGGCGATCGACACCAGCGCCAGTTGCAGGCCCAGACCGAGCCCCGCCAGCAAGGTGTCGAAATCGCGCCACACGGCGGCAAAGTTCAACTGATAGTTCATGGTCAGCAGTACCTTGAGCGAGGCGATAGCGATCGCCCCGCTCTCACGGGATCATTTGAATTCGACAGGGAAACCGATGGCCGGCGACGGCAGATCTACACCGAACCACTGCTTGAACGACGCGGCGTAGGTCGGGAATTCAACCCCGGTCATGGCTTCATGCAAAGCGGTGTTGACGAAGTTCAACCAGTCCTGATCGCCGCGCTTGACGGCGCAGGCGTAGGTCTGCGGGCTCCAGGCGTAAGCCGGGCTGCGATAGCGGCCAGGGTTCTGCACCATCAGGTATTTGACCGAAGACTGGTCGGTGGCAGCCGCGTCGGCGCGGCCGGAGTTCACTGCCTGATACATCAGATCGACGCTGTCGTACTGATCGACCTTGGCCTTGGGCAATGCCTGATGCACCAGTTCCTCGGCGTAGACGTTTTGCAGCACAGCAACGGTGACGTCGTCGCCCGCCGCTTGCAGGTCTTCGATTTCCTTGTACTTGCTGTTGTTCGGCAACAACAGACCAACCCCTTCGCGGTAATACGGCAGGGTGAACGACACTTGCTGCGCGCGGCTGGCAGTGACGGTGATGAACTGACAGCTCATGTCGACCTTGTCGGTGAGCAGGTTGGGGATCCGTGCATCGGACGACTGCACGACAAACTCGACCTTGCTCGGGTCGTTGAACAGACCTTTGGCCACCATCCTGGCGATGTCGATATCGAAACCCTGCAACTTGCCGTCCGCGCCTTGAAAGTGCCAAGGCGCATTGGTGCTGCCCGTGCCGACAATCAATTTGCCGCGAGCCAGCACACTGTCGAGCTTGCTCTCGGCAGCCTGGGCCAAGCCCATCACGGTTGATGAAGCTGCAAGAACGAAAACACACGCTTTGAACAACGAAGGACGGCGATGCATGGCAAGCACTCCAGAATGGTGTTTATTCCGCTATACCGGAACACGGTTTGTTACTACGGAATAGACAGCAGAAAGTGTGCCACAGCCTTGGTCAGAAATCTGCGTGGGGTTTAAAGGTTTTTAGAATCAAGGGGATGCAATAACAATATTGCTTGAGGGTGGCGAGCTGAAGGGAGCGGTTGCGCTACCGAACGCTACTGCAGGCGGGTATCAGGTTCCCAAATGGGGTGGGGTTGGGCGAATACGGTGCATCTAACGAAGAGCCAGAATTGCAATCAGCGTTTAGCGGCAGCCTCATATACATCGCCCCCGGCTCTTTTGCCGATGGCGATCACTGTGACAATCAGCACCTCGTCGCTCACTCTATATACCAGCCGATAGCCGGCGCTTTGAAGTTTGATTTTGTATGCATTGCCCAAGCCTTTCAGACGAGCCGAGGGAATGTGTGGATTCAACAGTCTTTCCGCGAGCTTGTTCTTGAACTTCTCCTTCACAACTGAGCCAAGCTTCATTCACTCCTTCCAGGCTATTTCCGAAAACTCCAGCTCATAAGTCATCTATGGAGACCCTGATCGTTGGGTCGTTTTCCCGATCCTTGCACAGCGCAATCAGCTCCAGATCATCCAGACGCGTCATCATCGCCTCATACTCTTTGGCAGGAATGCAATAAAACGCTGGCTGATTTCGGTTAAGGATTGCGACCGAATGCCCGTCACCTGCTGCTACCGTTCCCATCGGATCTTTTTTCAATTCAGAAATACTCGCTACAACGTTGGAGAGGACGATATGTGCCATCAAGATGCTCCTCGGCGTACTTTAAGAAGTACCAGAAATAGCACCCCGAGAAGCGGTTGACTTGATGCATCGAGCCTAACACGTCATTTCATTCATCATTTCTGCCTTGGATGTCAGTGCGCTCTACCATTTTCGTGGGATAAATCCGAGACTTCAGGCCAGCACCTGTAATTTCTGACAGTAGACGTCCTCACATACCCTCCTTTAACGTCGCCAGACCTCACCGTCGTTGAAAAGGAGCCTTCAATGAGCGCATCCACCCCTGCGGCAACGCTGGCACCGGTTTATCGCAAAGCCCTGAAAACCTGGCGCCCGGTCATCCTGTATTTTGCCAACGAGCACTGCCCCGCGTGCGAATGGGCCGGTCCTGTTTTTCGTCAGACAGCCGAACCCTACCGCCACCGTGCCAACGTTTACATGCTCGACACCAGCCAGTCGCCGCGCCATCCGTTGGTCACCGGCACGCCGACAGTGCTGTTCTATCGCAACGGCAAATTGCAGAAAAAGCTCAAGGGCATCGGCACTGAAGAGACGCTTGCAGAAGATTTCGCACGGTACGTTGGCAAGACCAAAGCGCCTGCCGCACCGGGGCGCAAGTCCGAGCATGACCTGGTCTGGTTGCGTCGAGCGCTGCGGTCGTTATGCATGGTCGGTCGTGCCAGCCACCGTGTACGCGGATAAGCTGGCAGCTCATTCGCGCTGAGCGTCACTGAAAAATGCTCACACAGACAGGAATTGGACAACTGTGCATCCGGCTGCTTTGCTCTTGAGCGAATACGCAGCGCTACAGCCCTTCAGGCGCGTGGCCGCTGCCATCAAAACAAGCAGCAGGGCGAGCATGTTCGAGAGCATAGAAGCGCAGGCATTGAAGGAAAGCGCGTCGGCGCCGTTGAGAAGCGAGTTTCTTCAGCGCGAATTCGAGCGGCTGAAAACCTTCAGCCTGCTGATTTACGTGGTCAGCATTTTCATGTGGCTGTTGTTCGACCTGATCGTCAGTTTCATGGGCGGACAAGGCTTCACCTGGCGCTCGATGGTCTTTCTTGGCGTCTTCGGTGTGTTGACGCTGGTGCTCGGGTTTACTCGCAAAGCCGCGCATTTCGATGTGCTCACCGTGTTGTTGGTCCTGGGCCTGACGGTCGGCGTGCGAATGATCGTCGATGGCCTGCCGCCTGCGGTGCACAGCTCGTGGCTGATGCTCGCCGCTGCGAGCCTGCTGTACAGCGTTTCGGTGTTGCCGTTGCGGCGCTGGGCGTTTTTTGCCGTGCAGGTGGTTATCTGGCTGGTGCTCAACCCGTTCCTCGGTACCAGCACCGAACTGAGCGAACTGCGCGGCGTACTGACCGCCTGTTACAGCGTGTTCCTCTGCGCGCTGACCCTGTACGCGTTTTTGAAGTTTCGCGAGGCGCGGTTCAGCAACTACATCATGTCCAGATTGCTGCTGGATCAGGCGTACAACGATCCACTGACGCAAATTCCCAACCGTCGTGCGTTCATGACGCACGCGCAGCAGCGTCTGCAAGCAATCCCGCGCGAATACGATCACTTTCTGATGATGATCGACATCGACAATTTCAAGAAGGTCAACGACACCTACGGCCATGACATCGGTGACGAAGTGCTCAAACGCGTCGCTGCCGATATCAAAACCGTGATGGCTGAATTCGACTATGCGCGCCTGGGCGGTGAAGAGTTTGCGATCTATCTGCCGGCCGTGCGCCGCGAAGACGCTGCCGGGCTGGCCACCGAGCTGTGCCGTTTGGTTCGTGAACAGCCTGCAGAGCACCCGGTCACCATCAGCGTCGGCATTACCCGGGTCGAGGATGGCGACACGTTGAATCAGGCGTTGATCAAGGCGGATGCGGCGTTGTAT
The DNA here is from genome assembly GCF_055484735.1 of Pseudomonas sp. 15C. Lineage (NCBI taxonomy): Bacteria > Pseudomonadati > Pseudomonadota > Gammaproteobacteria > Pseudomonadales > Pseudomonadaceae > Pseudomonas > Pseudomonas sp. 15C. The sequence continues at coordinate 45,653 of NZ_JBUDGD010000013.1, forward strand.
GAGTCCAAACACACCGGCAAGGACCGATACACCTTTGATTCATGAAGCTGCGTCGCTTGACTGATCGCCATCGCTGGCAAGCCAGCTCCCACAGGGATGCGTAAGGCATTCGATCTGAAGCAAACACAAAACCTGTGGGAGCCAGCCTGCTGGCAATGGCGGAGGGTCAGGCAATGACCATCACAATCATGCCGCAGCGCGCTCCAGCAACACTCGCGTGACCCGTCGTTCTTCCACTGCTTTCACCGTCAATTGCCAGCCTTCGTATGCCAGCCGGTCGCCCTTCATCGGCAAGCGATCCAGCAAACTCATCACCAGGCCAGCCATGGTTTGGTAATCCTCGGTCGGCTCGGCGGCGAACCCGGTTCGTTGGCGCACTCGAGCCAGTGGCAAAGCGCCGCTGACCAGATAGCCGCCCTGCTCCTCCAGCACGTCCGGGCCTTCGATTTCGCTGGCGTCGGGCAACTCGCCGGCAATCGATTCGAGAATGTCGGTCATGGTCAGCACACCGACAAAATCACCGAACTCGTTGACCACAAACGCAATGTGCGTCGAGGCCGCGCGCATCTGTTCCAGCGCGTTGAGGATCGAATAGCTGTCAAGCAGGTTGACGGTCTGGCGGGCCAGTTGCTCAAGGTTTGGCTCGGCGCCGGCCAGATAGTCCTTGAGCAGTTCCTTTTTGTGGACAAAGCCCAACGGCTCATCCACCGCGCCGTTGCGTATCAACGGCAGGCGAGAGTAGGACGAATGCATCAACTTCGTGCGAATCGTCTCCGCGTCATCGGCCAAATCAATGGCGTCGACGTCGGCACGCACCGTCATCAACTGGCGAATGGGTCGCTCGGCCAGTTGCAGCACGCCGCTGATCATCACCCGCTCGCGACGGTCGAACAGCTCTGAACTCGGCGCGTCACCGTTGTCGAGCAGGTCAGAGATTTCTTCTCCGACCTCTTCCGCGGCCAGGGTGCGACCGCCGAGCAAGCGCATCACCGCGTGGGCCGTGCGCTCGCGCAACGGGCGCACGCCCTGCATCGAGCGTTTGCGGCGCGCCCGGGCAATCTGGTTGAACACCTCGATCAGGATCGAGAAACCGATGGCCGCATACAGGTAACCCTTCGGAATATGAAAACCCAGACCTTCGGCGGTCAGGGCGAAACCGATCATCATCAAAAAGCCCAGGCACAGCATGATCACCGTCGGGTGCGCATTGACGAAGCGGGTCAACGGCTTGCTGGCGACGATCATCAGGCCGATGGAAATGATCACAGCGATCATCATCACCGCCAGTTCATCGACCATGCCCACCGCCGTAATCACCGCATCGAGCGAGAACACCGCGTCCAGCACCACGATCTGCGCAACGATCGGCCAGAACAGCGCGTACGCCGCGTTGGTGGTGCGTTCACCGACATGACCTTCCAGCCGCTCATGCAACTCCATCGTCGCCTTGAACAGCAGGAACACGCCGCCAAACAGCATGATCAGATCACGCCCGGAGAAGCTTTTGCCGAACACTTCGAACAGCGGCTGTGTCAGCGTGACCAGCCAGGAAATGCTCGCCAGCAAGCCCAGACGCATGATCAGCGCCAGCGACAGGCCGATGATTCGCGCGCGGTCGCGCTGATGCGGCGGCAGTTTGTCCGCGAGAATCGCAATGAACACCAGGTTGTCGATACCCAGCACCAGTTCCAGCACGATCAATGTCAACAAGCCCAACCAGGCTGTGGGATCCGCTAACCATTCCATAAAACGTCTCGATCTCTCTCAGTGAATTCAGGCTGCCGGACACGACAAAGCGCAACGCGAAGGCTCAAGAGCCGCATTGGCAAAGATAGTCGGAAGTCGAAAAACCGGATGCTGCGCGAGCATCAAGACCGCGCCGTGGCGCCAGGAGACGGGATAACTGGGGGGCTCCGAGAGGGTGTTCATGCAAATCCTGAAGGAAAAATGGCCTTGGAGCGTACCGCCTCAAGACACATTTTCCCCAGTGGCAAATCGTTTCAAGATCTGTACGAATGGGCCTGACGGCAGTTCCGTTCGCGAGCACTCTTGAAACGCGATCGTCAATGCACAGCAAGATCATCGATGTGCCGATAGTCGGCCCCCAGCGCTTCGGCAAGCACCTGCGCACGTCCCAGGCGAATCGGTCCACGCTCGATATCAATCAGCAATCCCGGGCAATCCAGCATCGGCAGCCCGGAACATTGCTTCAAACGCCCGTCGGTCACCACGAGCAATCGCTGCTGTTCGGCGGGGAAGCGCTTGCGCCGTTGCCCCAGCCATTGCTGCGCCTGCTGCAACGCCGCGAGCAACGGCGTGCCACCACCCGCCCCCAACGCTTGCAGCCACGCTTGCAGACCGCTGGACGCTTTGAGTCCCTGCACTTGCCATTTCGGCGTCGAACCACTGGCGGTCAACAAAGCGAGCCGCGCGCGTTGGCGGTAGGCATCGTCGAACACTTGTGCGAGCAGACCTTTGGCATCGCTCAGCGCCTGATGGCGTCGGGTCGAAGCGGAGGCATCGACAATCACCAGCCACAACTCATGCGGCGAGCGGGTGCGCAGCTGAAACAGCAGGTCTTCACGCAGTCGTGGCCGCCCGTTTATCAACGTGCCCGGCCAGTTCACCGAGCCATTCCTGGCGCTGTGGCGCTTGCCTTGGCGTCCGTTGTCGAGCCGTCCGGCGCGGGGTCTGGCATTCGCCCCCGCGTCGGATCGGGGGCGAATGCCTAGGGCTTTTTTGGCCAGGCGGGTACTTCTCGTCGAGTGCCGGTGGCGAGCGCCGGTGCCGGCATATCGCCCCACTGGCCCTGCCCTTCGCTCACGGTGCTTTGCGCCTGATTGGGCGCCTGTGGCGGTTGTTGTGGCTGTTGCTGCTGTTGCGGGCTCGGCGGCACCGAGGGTTCGCGACGACGATGGCGCAGGGCAAACTCGGCCACGGCGTCAATATCTTCCTCGCCAATCACTGCCGCCCCACGCCATGCCGCGTGCGCGCGGGCTGCGCGCAGCCATACCAGATCGGCGCGCAAGCCATCCACGCCAGCGGCGAAACAGCGTTCGGTTATCTGCGCCAGCGCGGCATCGTCCAGTTCGATGCCGGTCAATGCGATGCGCGCACGCTCACAGCGCTCACGCAGGCTTTGTTGCGCGATGGCCCATTGCGCACAAAAGGCCTGCGGATCGCTGTCGAAATCCAGCCGCCGACGAATGATCTGGCCGCGCTCGGTCGGTTGCGTATGGCCGCTGAGCGCGACGTTCAGACCGAATCGGTCGAGCAGCTGCGGGCGCAACTCGCCTTCTTCCGGGTTCATCGTGCCGATCAGGACAAATTTCGCCGAATGACGATGGGAAATCCCGTCACGTTCGATCAGGTTGGTGCCGCTGGCGGCGACGTCGAGCAGCAGATCGACCAGGTGATCAGGCAACAGATTGACTTCATCGACGTAGAGCACGCCGCCGTCAGCCTTGGCCAGCACGCCGGGGGAAAACTGCGCGCGACCGTCGCTCAGGGCGGCGTCGAGATCGAGGGTGCCGACCAGACGTTCTTCGGTCGCGCCCAGCGGCAAGGTGACGAACTGGCCGCTGGCGAGCAGGTCCGCAAGGCCGCGGGCCAGGGTCGATTTGGCCATGCCGCGCGGACCTTCGATCAGCACGCCGCCGATTTTCGGATCGATGGCGGTGAGGCACAGGGCGAGCTTGAGATCATCGGCGCCGACCACGGCGGAGAGGGGGAAATGTGGGGTGTCGGTCATGTGTGGGTTCTCTGGCGTGGTCGTTGGTGGTCTTGAATGTTCTGGTGTGTCAGGTAAAGCCCCTCACCCTAGCCCTCTCCCGGAGGGAGAGGGAACTGATTCGGGTGTTCTCCAATGTTGCGGGGTGTCAGGTAAAAGGCCCTCACCCTAGCCCTCTCCCGGAGGGAGAGGGAACTGATTCGGATGTTCTTCAATGTTGCGGGGTGTCAGGTAAAAGGCCCTCACCCTAGCCCTCTCCCGGAGGGAGAGGGGACTGATCGAGGTGATCTCACGAATTGCATTGATCTGATAGTTCGAGTTGAACATAGGTTTCGAATACAACACAGATCGGCCCCCTCTCCCTCCGGGAGAGGGCTGGGGTGAGGGTTGGCTTTTGCAGGCGCTACCCATCTTCCTCGATATCCAGCAGTAAATTCTCCAGCGCTTCCTTATAAGCCCCCGGCTCCTGCCACATGCCGCGCTGCTGCGCTTCGAGCATGCGTTCGGTCATGTCTCGCAAGGCATGCGGATTGTGCTCGCGGACAAACTCCCGGGTCTGCGGGTCCAGCAAATAGGCGTCGGCCAGCAACGCATATTGATGATCGTCGATCAACTGCGTGGTCGCGTCGAAGGCAAACAGGTTATCGACCGTCGCGGCCATCTCGAACGCGCCTTTATAGCCGTGACGCTTGACCCCGTCGATCCACTTCGGGTTTGCTGCGCGTGAGCGAATTACCCGGTTCAGCTCTTCTTTCAGGGTGCGGATTTTCGGCAAATCAGGTTGGCTATGATCGCCGTGATAACTCGCCGCCGCTTCGCCGCGCAGGCTTTCCACGGCGGCGAGCATGCCGCCCTGGAACTGGTAGTAATCGTTGGAATCGAGCAAGTCATGCTCGCGATTGTCCTGATTCTGCAGCACCGCCTGCACCTGACTCAGACGTTGGACGAACTGCTCGCGTGCAGCGGTCCCCTCGTCGGCGCCGCCATACGCGTAAGCGCCCCAGTTCAGATAAACCTCGGCGAGGTCTTCGCGGCTCTGCCACAGGCGACCGTCGACAGCGCCCTGCACGCCAGCGCCGTAAGCACCGGGTTTGGCGCCGAAGATACGCCAGCCGGCCTGGCGCCGCGCGGTGTCCTCGTCGACGCCGGACTGACGCAGCGTCTCGCGCTCGGCGCGCACTTTGGCCGCCAGCGGATTGAGGTCGTCCGGCTCGTCCAGCGCCGCGACCGCTTGCACCGCAGCGTCGAACAAGCGAATCAGGTTGGCAAACGCATCGCGGAAAAATCCCGAAACGCGCAACGTCACATCGACGCGCGGGCGGTCGAGCAGGCTCAGCGGCAGAATCTCGAAATCATCGACACGCTGACTACCGGTGGCCCACACCGGCCGTACGCCCATCAGCGCCATGGCCTGGGCAATGTCGTCACCGCCGGTGCGCATGGTTGCGGTGCCCCAGACCGACAGGCCGAGCTGACGCAAATGGTCGCCGTGATCCTGCAGATGCCGTTCGAGAATCAGCGTCGCTGACTGAAAACCGATACGCCACGCGGTGGTGGTCGGCAGGTTGCGCACATCCACCGAATAGAAATTGCGCCCGGTCGGCAGCACGTCGAGGCGCCCGCGACTGGGCGCGCCGCTCGGGCCGGCGGGGACGAAACGGCCACTGAGGGCGTCGAGCAGACCGCGCATTTCTGCCGGGCCGCAGGCGTCGAGGCGTGGTGCGATGACTTCGCGCAAATTATCAATGATTAACCCGACTTCAGCCCACCCCGATTCCTGTAGGAGTGAGCCTGCTCGCGATGGCGGTGTGTCAGTTGATTTGATGTTGGCTGATCCACTGCTATCGCGAGCAGGCGAAGGCCTACAAGGGATATGCAGGGATTCGGAGATCAGCTCGGTGGCGAACAATTCGAGGCGTTCGCGGGTGTCGCCGGCGGTGCGCCAGACTTCGTCGGTGACGGTTTGCAGTTCGCTTGGACGCGGTCCCTCCCACGGCTCGGCCAGAGCGCAATCCAGTGGATCGAAACCTAGTTCAAACGCTTTTGCCACCGCGCGCAGCAGGCTTGATTGCGCGCCCTTGCCATCCCCGCGCGGAATCCGCAGCAAGGCCAGCAAGGTATCGATGCGCAAACGCCCGCTCGGCGACTCGCCGAAGATATGCAGGCCATCGCGAATCTGCGACTCCTTCAAATCACACAGATACGTATCCAGACGCGGCAACCAGATCGCCGCGTCGGCGTCACTGTCCAGCGCGGCGTCGAGTTGCAGCTCGCGGTCGATCTGCGTATCGCGCACCAGTTGCAGAATGTCGCGTTGCAATTCCCGGGCGCGGCGCGGGTCGAGCAACTGCGCTTCGTAATACTCGTCGGCGAGCAGTTCGAGATTGCGCAACGGCCCGTAGGTTTCCGCGCGGGTCAGCGGCGGCATCAGGTGGTCGATGATTACCGCTTGCGTACGCCGTTTGGCCTGGGCGCCCTCGCCCGGGTCATTGACAATGAACGGATAGATATTCGGCAGCGGCCCGAGCAGCGCGTCCGGCCAGCAGTTTTCCGAGAGGCCGACACCTTTGCCCGGCAGCCATTCAAGGTTGCCGTGCTTGCCGACATGGATCACCCCGTGCGCGCCATAGGTGTTGCGCAGCCAGAAATAGAACGCCAGATAAGCGTGCGGCGGGACCAGGTCCGGGTCGTGATAAACCGCACTCGGGTCGACCTGATAACCACGCGCTGGCTGAATGCCGACGAAGGTCAGACCGAAACGCAGCCCGGCGATCATCATGCGTCCGTCGCGGCACATCGGGTCGTTGTGCGGCGCGCCCCAACGGGCGATCACAGCGGCGCGGTTGGATTCAGGCAATGCATCGAACATCGCCATATAAGCGTCCATCGCCAGGCTTTGCTGGCATGGGCGCAGGTCAATCGTGTCGAGGTCATTGCTGACGCCGCCGAGCAATTGCTGGATCAACTCGCTGCCGCTGCCTGGCAAATCGGCCGAAACCGGATAGCCCTCAGCCTGCAACGCACGCAGGATATTCAGCGCTGCCGCTGGCGTGTCGAGGCCGACACCGTTGCCGATGCGCCCGTCGCGGGTCGGGTAGTTGGCGAGAATCAGCGCGATGCGCTTTTCGCTGTTCGGTACCCGCGCCAGAGCAGTCCAGCGCCGCGCCAGTTCAGCAACAAAATCCATGCGCTCGGGTTGCGCGCGATAGCACACCACATCCGATTGGCTGCGCTCGCTGCGCCAGGCCAGATCCTTGAAGCTGATCGGCCGACTGATGATGCGCCCGTCAAGTTCCGGCAAGGCTATGTGCATGGCCAGATCGCGCGGGCCCAGGCCTTGCTCGCTGTCGCGCCAGCCGGGCTCGTTGTCCTGGGCGCAGATCGCCTGGATCACCGGGATATTGCGGCGAAACGGTCGCAGGTGCGGCGCTTCGGGACTGGACTGGGCAAAACCGGTGGTATTGAGGATCACCCCGGCCTCGACTTCGTCCAGCCAATCCTCGACCACCGTCAGGCAGCCGGGTTCTTTCAGGCTGGCCACGGCGATGGGCAAAGGATTGAGCCCCGCAGCTTGCATGCGCTGGCAAAACACATCGATGAACCCAGTGTTGGCTGCTTGCAGGTGCGAGCGGTAAAACAGCAGCGCCGCGACCGGTTGTGCGGGCAGCCATTCAGCTTGCCAGTCACTCAGGGCAGCAGTAGTTTTGGTCGGGTGGTAAATCGCTGTACGCGGCAAGGTTTGCGGCTCGCCCCACGGGTAATCGCGGGCGAACCAGCGATTGCCCAGGCAGCGGAAAAAATCCAGCGCGTTGCCCAGTCCACCCTGACGCAAGAACTGCCAGAGACGGTCACGGTCCACCGCGCTGACGGTGCTCAAGTCGCTGAGTTCCGGGTCGGGGCGATCGTCGCCCGGCACCAGAATCACTTGCACGCCGCGCTCGGACAATTCCACCAGGCGCTCGACGCCATACCGCCAATAGGCGATGCCGCCATGCAGCGAAATCAGAATCAGCTTGGCGTGGCGCAACACTTCATCGACGTACAGATCGACCGAGGCGTGATTCTGCACCTGCATCGGGTTGGCCAGGCGCAGGCTCGGGTAGTCCTGCGGCAACTGCTGCGCCGCTTCGGCGAGCAGCGCAAGGCTGGAATCGCCGCTGCACAGGATCACCAACTCGGCGGGCGTCTGGCCAAGGTCGGCAATGTTGTCATCCGAGACGAAACCGCCGGGCTGGGTCCTGAGCAGGTGCATGACTTAAACGCTGAGCGCGGCGCGCAGTTGCGCTTCGAGCTGCGCTGCATCCAATTCCTGGCCGATCAACACCAGACGCGTTACGCGCGCTTCGTCGGCGCCCCACTGACGGTCAAAATGCTTGTCGAAGCGCGTACCTACGCCTTGAATCAGCAAGCGCATCGGCTTGTTCGGAATCGCGGCGAAGCCTTTCACGCGCAGGATGCCGTGTTGCACCACCAGTTGCGTCAGCGCGTCGAGCAGCAGGCTTTCGTCGGCTTGCGGCAGTTCGATGGAGATCGAGTCGAAGGCGTCGTGATCGTGGTCATCGTGATCGTCATCACCGTCGTGGTGATGGTCGTGGTGACTGTGACGGCTGTCGATGTGTTCTTCGGAACCGGCACCGAGGCCGATCAGCACGTCCAGCGGCAGACGGCCGTTGCTCGCTTCAATGATTTTTACCGCAGGTGGCAACTCTTCGGCGACTTCAGCGCGCACGCGCGCCAGATCTTCTGGACTGGTCTGGTCGGCTTTATTGAGGATCACCAGATCGGCGCTGGCCAGTTGGTCGGCGAACAGTTCGTGCAGCGGTGACTCGTGATCGAGGTTCGGGTCAAGCTTGCGCTGGGCATCGACCTGATCCGGGAACGCGGCAAAGGTGCCGGCGGCCACGGCCGGGCTGTCGACCACAGTGATCACCGCATCAACGGTGCAGGCGCTGCGGATTTCCGGCCACTGGAAGGCTTGCACCAACGGCTTGGGCAAGGCCAGGCCCGAGGTTTCGATGAGGATGTGATCGAGATCGCCGCGACGCGCGACCAGTTCGCGCATCACCGGGAAGAATTCTTCCTGCACGGTGCAGCACAGGCAGCCGTTGGCCAGTTCGTAAACGCGGCCGCTGGCTTCTTCTTCGGTGCAGCCGATGGTGCACTGCTTGAGGATTTCGCCGTCGATGCCCAGCTCGCCAAACTCGTTGACGATCACCGCAATGCGCCGGCCCTGAGCATTGTCGAGCATGTGCCGCAGCAAGGTGGTTTTGCCCGAACCGAGGAAACCGGTGACGATGGTGACGGGGAGTTTGGCCAGTGTTTTCATCGGTATGCCCTTTGGCAAGCGGCGGGCATACGGGACGAGGACCGGCCACGCGCAGGCGCGCCGGAAGTATTCGCCACCGGATCACCCCGCCCGGTTGAAAGTGAGAATCTGTGACGAGGCAGGTCTCCTGGCTGACAGTGTTCAGGCGCCGGGCCTGGCATTCGCTGCGCCTTCCCGCGGGCTCGTGGACCGAGCTGGCAGTGGCGTTGCAGCGAACATCACCGTTCACAGTTGCGGGGGCAGCCGCGGCTTTGACCGCGTTCCCTTCTTAGCTTCGACAGATGCCGAAGAACCTCGAAGGCGCAAGGCTACGCATGGGTTGATGATGGGTCAATGCTTTGGTTTCGTGGATATTCACTACTGCCCGAAATTGACTCAAACCCACCCGCATGCTCTCCTGTACGCCTTGTTACGGGTGCCCTTCACAGGGTGAAACGGGAAACCGGTGAATCATGTGCTTTACTCAGAGCCATGTCAGTCCGGTGCTGCCCCCGCAACGGTAAGCGAGCGAAGCGTCAAAACCACTGTGCCAACCCGGCATGGGAAGGTGACGCTTGCAGGTCGGCCAGGCGCCAACCCCTCGCGAGCCCGGAGACCGGCCCGCAACACACAGTGCGCTATCGGCGTCACTGGACATAACAAACCCGCGGTGGGCGGGCGCTGTTCGTACCTCTGCGTGTCCGTCACGCAGGGTCCGCATGCGTTCGACTGCCCCTTACACTATAGGGAAGCGCCATGTCGATCATCAGCAGCACCGGCAGCAACACGGATAAAATCGCCAGCACCACCACCCTGAGCCAACGCCTGATTGCCGCCGCCTTCGCCTCGATTCTCGGCGCGGGCCTGGTGTATTTCGCCGGTTTCTCGCATATCGAAGCGGTGCACAACGCGGCCCACGACACCCGCCACAGCGCTGCGTTTCCGTGCCACTGAGACCTCTCGACATGATCAAGCGAATTGCGCAAACCGCAGGTTTCACTGGCCTGCTGGCCGCCCTGCTCCTCACGCTGCTGCAAAGCTTCTGGGTCTCGCCGCTGATTCTTCAGGCGGAAACCTATGAAAAATCCGAGCCGGTCGCCGCAGTCCACGAACACGCGGCCGGCACCGCGGCGCACAGCCATGACGGCGAAGCCTGGGAGCCGGAAAACGGCTGGCAGCGCGTGGTTTCGACCACCGGTGGCAATCTGGTGGTGGCGGTCGGTTTCGCCCTGATGCTTGCCGGCCTGTATACATTGAGAGCGCCGCGCTCCACCGCGCAAGGCTTGCTCTGGGGTCTGGCCGGTTACGCGACGTTCGTGCTGGCGCCAACGCTGGGCCTGCCGCCGGAATTGCCGGGCACCGCTGCGGCTGATCTGGCGTCGCGGCAGATGTGGTGGATCGGCACTGCGGCCTCGACCGCCGTCGGCCTGTCGCTGATCGCCTTCAGCCGGCACTGGCTGATGAAGCTGCTCGGTGTAGCGATTCTCGCCGTGCCGCATGTGATCGGCGCGCCGCAGCCGCTGGTGCATTCAATGCTCGCGCCCGAGGCGCTGGAAAGCCAGTTCAAGATCGCTTCGCAGTTGACCAACGTGGCGTTCTGGCTGGCCCTGGGCCTGATCAGCGCCTGGTTGTTCCGCCGCAACAGCGACGGTCACTACCACGCATGAGCGATGACCGCGCGGCGTCCACGCTGGTGGTCGGCCTCGGCTGCCAACGCGGCTGTCCGACCAGCACGCTGCGCGCGTTGCTCGACCAGGCCTTGCAGGCGCACCGCATCGAGCTCAAGTCAATCAAGGCCCTGGCCAGCATCGATTTGAAGCGCGACGAACCGGGCCTGCAAGAACTGGCCGTACAACTGGCCTTGCCCCTGCTGTACTTCAGCAGCGAGGAATTGGCCGGTTACCAGTCAATGCTCAGCCACCAGTCGCAAATCGCTTACGAACGCACCGGCTGCTACGGCGTGGCGGAAAGCGCAGCGCTGGCGCTTGCCGAACAACTCCTGCAGGCGCCGGCAAAGCTGCTGATCAGCCGACAAAAATACGCTCAAGCCACTCTGGCGTTGGCCGGCGCCGCGTAAATCCTGATAATCGCCGCCATCCATCATGAACAATCTTCATCTGAAGCGTTGTCGCGCCTCTTCTCCAAGGATCCAACGATGACCGTTTATTTCATCGGCGCCGGCCCCGGCGACCCGGAATTGATCACTGTCAAAGGCCAACGGTTGATCCGCCACTGTCCGGTGATCATCTATGCCGGTTCACTGGTACCCGCCGCAGTGCTCGAGGGGCACCAGGCGCAAACCGTGGTCAACAGTGCCGAGCTGCACCTTGAGCAGATCATCGAGCTGATCAAGACCGCGCATGCCGACGGCCATGACGTCGCACGGGTACATTCCGGTGATCCGAGCCTGTACGGCGCGATCGGTGAGCAGATTCGTTATCTGCGTGAGCTTGGTATCCCGTTCGAGATCATTCCGGGCGTGACGGCCACCGCCGCCTGTGCGGCGCTGCTCGGAGCCGAACTCACCCTGCCGGATGTGTCGCAAAGCGTGATTCTGACTCGCTATGCCGACAAGACTGCGATGCCGGCGGGCGAAGAACTGGGCAATCTGGCCCGACATGGTGCAACCATGGCGATTCACCTGGGGGTCAATCATCTGGAGAAGATTCTTGTGGAGTTGTTGCCGCATTACGGTGCGGATTGTCCGATTGCGGTGATTCACCGGGCGACGTGGCCGGATCAGGATTGGGTGGTGGGCACGCTTGCGGACATTGCGGACAAGGTTGCAGCGAAAGGCTTTCGGCGTACGGCATTGATTCTGGTCGGGCGGGTGCTGGGGAGTGAGGTGTTCAGCGAGTCGTCGTTGTATCGGGCGGGGCATGCGCATCTTTATCGCCCTTGATGGCCTCTTCGCGAGCAGGCTCGCTCCCACCCTGGGTAAAGCGGGGGCATAAAAAAACGGCGCTCACGGGGCGCCGTTTTTCATATTCGCAGCGAACGCCTTAGTAGTAGGCGTTTTCTTTCTGCGTGTGGTCGGTCACGTCGCGCACGCCCTTGAGCTCAGGGATGCGCTCGAGCAGCGTGCGCTCGATGCCTTCCTTCAAGGTCACGTCGGCCTGGCCGCAGCCCTGGCAACCGCCACCGAACTGCAACACCGCAATGCCGTCTTCCACCACATCGATCAGGCTGACCTGACCGCCGTGGCTGGCCAGCCCCGGGTTGATTTCGGTTTGCAGGTAGTAATTGATGCGCTCGTTGACCGGGCTGTCGGCGTTGACCATCGGTACTTTGGCGTTTGGCGCCTTGATGGTCAGCTGGCCGCCCATGCGGTCGGTGGCGTAGTCGACCACGGCGTCGTCGAGAAACGCTTCGCTGAACGAATCGATATACGCGGTGAAGCTTTTCAGCCCCAGCGCCGTATCTTCAGGTTTTTCTTCGCCCGGCTTGCAGTAGGCAATGCAGGTCTCGGCGTACTGGGTGCCAGGCTGGGTGATGAAGACGCGGATGCCGATGCCCGGGGTGTTCTGCTTGGACAGCAGATCAGCCAGGTAGTCGTGGGCGGCGTCGGTAATGGTAATAGCGGTCATGGAAACTCCTCGCAGGCTTGGGCGCAGTTTACGCCAATCGGCGCGCGGGACAAAGTCCCAGTATTTTTGTCGGAAAAAGCGGCGCGCGTACCCTCACCCGCTCGCTGACGGCGAAGAAGGCTGCGCTTGAACGGCGAGTACCCTGTTAACAAATGGAAACCCAAGCACATTCGCGCCATATATATGTATACCTCTGCGAGTTTTCCACGCCCTTATATTCAACGCCTTCGACTATTTTTCCAGCCGCTACGGTTCAAAGGCCTTGAATGTCTACTTCGTTATCCAGTTTCTACAACAAGACGCCCCCGCGCAGATTGCAGGATCTCAACCACCTGATCAGTTACCTGCATGAGCTCATCGACGATAACGTCAACATGGATGCCAGTCAGCTCTATTACTACCCGCCCGCCACCTCTGAATTGGGGCGCGAGTGCAAGGAAGCCTTTCGCGTCTTGAAAAAACTCGAGACAGACGAAGATTTCATAACGCATCTCTCCATGCCTGCCAAGGTCGATCAATCGTTGTTGGGCAACGATTTCCTGGAAGACTTTCTGTCCTTTCAGTTGAGTTCCACGAAGTCGCCAACACCTGACCCTGCGGAAGTTTTCCCGATCGCCGGTCACTCGGTAACGCTCAGAGATGTGCCGATATATTGGTCGATCGACGTGGATGTCTTGCTGGATATCTACCGCAAGGTCGGCAACGGGCTTAAAAGTGACGGTTCGGTGCGCTTCGACCTGGTGCTGGCCTGGTACGCGCTGATTCCGCGGCGTCCCGCCAAACATGCCGACTGGCAGCGCCTGCTGCACAACCTGGTTGAGCATCGCGCGTTATGGCTGCTCGGGCATCACGGTCCCGTCAGCGACTTCGAACACTTGTTCAGCGCTGAAGGCGAAGAAACGATCATGCGGGTTGTCCGCCAGATCGAAGCCGAAACTTCACGCTGCCTGCTGGCAAATGTCGTACCGGTGAAACCCAGTGGCAGATTTGAAACGTTGAGCCAAACCACGCCGGTAGCACTTCTGGAAACAGCCTTGCAGTCGGCCGATAACCTGCAACTGGCGCAACGTATTGCCAGGGAACTGGATTGGTACACCGCAAAGAACAAGCAAGATGGCCCAGCCAGTGTTTTGACGAAATTGTTGTGGCGAGCGCTCTGGCTGAGCATCAAACCAGGCGCGCACACCAACAATCAAAACGAGTTGCAGATACTGATCGAGCCCGCCTGTAGTTATTCGTCCATACACAAATCATTGATCGAAGAATTTCAAAGATCACTTCACGTCGAGCGGCCCATTGCCTTGTTAGCGGTGGCCATCATGAAGAGCAATGTGGCCAGCGAAGCGTGGGTTCAGGACATCCCCGACGCACTGCCGTATGCCACGTCGAGCACCTGGGTCAATTTCAAGAGTGGTTTCATACTTGCCGAATCCGTCGCGCCCGGCTCATCGCGGCACATGACTTTTGAACAGCTGCTCAACCTGCCGGCAGAGCATTTTCGGGCTTTTGCGCATGATATCGAGCAACAGCGACTGGTTGCCGCTGCCAAGGTCCGCCCGACGGTGGAGTGGGCGGCGGCGATGGGATTGTTCGCCACACGTCAGACGGCTTACCCGGTCAGCGAAATAGAACTGGCATTGAGCACGCTGGAACAGCATGAGCAAGAAATGCTCAAGGCCCTGAACAACCTCGCGCTGAGCCCGCCGAGTCGATTTCGCTATGAGTCAGACGCGGCGTATGACCAAGCGTTTGATGCCTGGCTGATCACTCCAGGAGCCGCCTATAAGTCCCTGATCAAGACATTGCTCGCCCAGTACCTGCCCGCATGCCGGGGTGATCTTGAGCGGGACGAAGTGACTGTTTACTCGCTGCGGCTGCCGCTCAACGACACGCAGGTCGAACATGAGAACAAGACCAACACCGACGCGGTGCGTGGCCGCTGCGGGTTCATTCTGAGAATGGTCAACCCGGTGTATCCGGCAAAGGCCCGCTACATGGAAGTCTTCCCGCTCGCGGGTATCGTGCGTTTGCGCGAAAACATCGACTCGCTGCCTGTCGGCGGTGAGATCAAGGTCGAGAAAGTCGGTTCCAGCAGCCGCACCAGTCGCGGCGCTTTCAGAAAAGGCACCGAAATGCCTTTTGACTGGGAAGCCTACCGCGACGGCTCGAAACCCAGAGTGCATCAGCACGCCACCTTGATCATGGAGCAGGTCGGCGAAAAATTCATCGCGGTTGCCATTGAGCAACGCGCCCCCGACGTAGCGACACGCACCCTGCCCTTTGCGGCAAATAACCTGACCTCTGCCCGGGCGGAGAATCTCGCGGCGATGATTGCTCGAGAATTGTTTTACAAAGATCAATCGGCCTTGCTCGAAGACACCCGCAAGGCCACGCGCAGCACGGATATCGGCAGGGATTTTCTCGAGGACCTCAGTTTCTGGGGAAAAATGTTCGTGCCGTTCTGGGGCGCCATTGACGACCTGGCATCCGGCGAGTCGCAACGTATCGAGCGCGGCGGGCTCGGCCTGTTCACCGACATCGTTTCGTTTGCCCTGCCCATCGGAAAATACCTCGCCGGCTGTACGCGGGTGGTCAGCCTCGCAGGCAAGATCGGCATTCGCCTCGCCCTGCCAAAATTCGCCACCCTGACGCGAACGCTGTTGATCTCGACGCTGCGCGAACTCAACCCGCTGGAGTCAGTATTGGGATTGCTCAAGCTCGGTCGCTTTACGTTGCGTAAAATCGGCGCTGCGGCGGTACGCCAGGCGCGCCTTGGCATTGCCCAACTGCGCGATGGTACGGTGACCGCTCAGCACTTGATCGCGGTTGACCCGACCACCTGGAAACCGCGCCAGCCCGGTGATCGGCTGTGCACCGTCGAAGGGATCGCCAACATTCCCATGCGCAACGTCGGCAGCGTCGATGCGGCGGACTATCGGCTCATCGATGCGCTGACCAACAAGGCTTTCGGCCCTCGCTATCGCGAGCCGGTAACTGTGATAAGCAATAACAGCCCGCTGCTGCGCCCCCACGCTGTTCAGCCCCATTGGATTTCCGGTCTCCAGGCCGACTCGCGAGGGATTTTTTTCCGCCCTGAATACAACCAGAAGTTCATTTGCAACATTGATGAACACGGCACCGTCGCCGTTTACCAGATACGTGAAAACTCCTATGGATTCATTCACGAGACCGCGCAGACCGGGGAAAACAGCTTTTCCGTGGTACTGGTCAATCCGAAAAACAACCGTGACCTGTCGATCAACCTCTCATCGGTAAAACCCGGTCACTGGTACACCCGGGAAATCCGGGTCAGAGGCGGCGCGCCTGACGATCCCACCGTGACAACCCCGTTGCATCTGCAGAAGTGGTCGCAGTTCAGCGAGCACGTGCTGGAGGTCACCCTTGAGGCGTTCGCGAAAAAACATCGGCTGGACCCGGCCGCTTTCAGGCAATTCGTCCACACACAAGGGCAATTGAAACCGCTGGGCCAACAAGTACTGGATCGGGCCGACACCGCGCGTACGGTCGTCACCTACGAGCATCTACGGGACTGGCGCAGCATGTCGCAAGAAGGCCGCAACACCCTCAGCCGCGAAGGCTTCGCCGCCACGCACAATCTTGACCCGACGGACTTCATTTCCCACGTCAACACCGATGGCTCGTTCCGGGCACCGGGCAAGGTGTTGGAGAAATATGCCCACAACCAGGCGTTCACGCCTTTGACCGCAGGACACATCGAACAATGGCGAGTGCGTTACATCGCTACCGGGTCGGCCCGCACCATGAGTACGTTCCTCGATGACAACAATCTCGACCCGGTGCTCTGGTCAACTTTTGTCAATAATCGGGGTGAATTAAGAAGTGCGGTTCCAGAGTGTCTGCAATTGCTTGCAGCCTCGGATTCAGCGCTCATGCGCGCTCGAAAGGCCCTTCCCCCCGGTGCCGGGATAAAATCCGCTTCCTGGCAGATGCCGCAGCCGCCTTCGCCCCGCGAAACAGGGCCACTTTCGCCGCCGACTGCTGGCAGTTCCAAACGACCTCGACTGGAAAATGCTGCGCCAGACAACGCCCGCGCCACGGATCTGACCCCTTCGCTTGGGCATCACATCAATAACAATGCCCCGATTCTTCAGGACCCAACGGATGTCAGGATCAGTCTGACGCGCAAACTGGAGGGTGATATCGACAATATCACCATCACCGAAACCAATCGTTTTCTCGCTGGGTTTGAGGGTGCCAGACTCAAGGAAATGACGCGCAGAATCACTGAAGACGTTCAGGAATGGATCGCCGATGAAGGCCGCCATCACGACAGACTGGTCAGTCGTCTCGAGGTCAGACGACCGCTCGACGGTCCGGAACGGGGGTTGTCGGTATTTGCCAAAGTCGATATCGAGCCTTTCGAAGTGTTGGGGCCTTACGCCGGCAAACTGCACCGCACCGCCAAATCCGTGCGGGCGGAAATGCTCGAGAAATCCACCGAGAAAGTCAGCACGTTCCTTTTCGCAACGGCAACGAAGGGCGCCACCCTGAGCGGTCATGGCAACAGCAACGTGCTGAGCCTGATCAACGCGGTCAATGTGCCCGGCCAGGCCAACATAGGCGTCGAAAACGTTGGCTCGATCTACGTTGGCAAATACATGGTGTTTTTGCTCGCATGGGAGAAGATTCCGGCGGGCACCGAACTGTTCCTCGATTACGGCACGGATTTCTGGAAAGCCTTCAAGCCCGCTGGGGCAATGTCAGCACCCGCCCCGACATGAGCGCTGCTCAGTATTGACGCATCCATCGACGCAGACACAGGCCTGCGTCGATGCCTGCTCAAAGATTCTCGTAGCGATTCATGTCCAGCACGCCCTCTTCCACCGGATCGGTTTCGTGCAGGTACTGGCTCAGGTCGTGGAAATAAAACCAGAACTGCGGGTGACTGCGACGGATGCCCCAGCGCTCGACGATTTTCTCGAAGCGATGGGCGTCCCTGGCGTTTTCCATGGCATCGACGAACGCCGGGACCTGATCCGCCGGTACGTTGAAGATGAAATTCGGGTAGCTGGTCAGCACGCCCGGATAGATCGTCAGCGTGTCGAGCCCCGGCTGATAGCGCCGCGATTCACCCAGCAGGAACGCGACGTTGCTGTGCGCACGGTTGCGCAGCAGGCTGTACACCTCACGTTTGCCGCCAGCGGTTTCGATGCGCAGCAGCGTCGCTTCCGGCAACTGATCGATGACTTTCAATCCGGCAGCCGGGCGTGAGGCCAGGTGACTGAGGGCCTGCTCGGCATTTTGCAGTGCCGGGTCGATGTTCGGCCGCGAGCAGTAAGCGCCATCGCAACGATTGATCGGATCAGGCCGCGCATTGAGGTCACCGTAACGCGCCAGCAATTGCATCGCAAAGTCGCGTTTCGGGTCCTTTTCGTCGAGTTTCAGGGCAGTCGGCTTGTCGTCATCAATGGCTTCGTAATCAAGCCACATTTTGAACTGGCCGCCGTCCTGATACCAATCGTTGAGGTAGTCCTCGCGGGAATCGGCAGGCATCAGGCGCAGGAAGTTCTGCTCGGCGCCGTTGCGGATCAGGTCGAAATACAGACGCGTCTGCGCCTGATGGGAGACGTTGCCGAACACATCGAAGTTGACCGCCAACTGGTAATAGGTGCGCTCGAGCAGCGGATAGTCGAACAGCCACATCGTCTGCGGCACATCGCCGATCAAGCCCTTGACCACCGCTGCGCTGTCGAAATGGCGGAAGATACTCAACAGCGCGTTGTCATTGCCGGCCCACAGGGTCGACCAGCTCGGCGCCGGGATTTCAGCGTAATTGTCGCGGCGCAGTGCCTCATATTCGTTACGTTTGTTGCGATAATCGCGCCACAGGCTCAGGACACTGCCGACGTCATCGTTCTGCCCCGGCATGGCCAGCAACGGCGTGGCCTGACCGCGATAGCGCGGGTCGGTGATGTACAGGTCATGCTCCGGCGCCTGGAACAGCGCCCAGAAGTTGTCGCGGATCACATCGGTCGCGATTTGCCCGCGGCACACCGGGCCGCGAATAAAGGTACGGACAAAATATTCAGCGTTGTCGAGCATGAACTGATACCGCGCCTGCGCCGGAATCGCTTCGAACGTGGCAAACGGATTGGCGCGACTCTGCGGGCCATAACCGGGCAACGCATCGACCTGCCAGTTACCGCTGTAGAACAGGCTTTTGACCCGCGCCATCTTCGCCGTGCTCAACGGGTAGGTGATGTGAGTTTTATGCACGATCACCCCTTGCACCGGCCACAAGCGGTAATACACCTGCGTGCCCGGATCGTCGTTGGGCCGGCGCGTGGCGATCAGGTCGATCGGTTGACCGGTCGGCGTGCGCGAACGCACCCACTGGAAAAAATGCCCCGGCTCGCCATCCTTGAAATGGATGTGCGCCAGGTACCAGTGCTCGAACAGCCAGCGCGCGACCAGACTCTGCCGCGCGCCGGGGGCGTTGAGCAGGTTTTCCCACTGGACGATCTGCAACGCCTCTTTGGCGCTCGGCGCCAGCCCCTGCTCATCAATCGGCGCGCCGGACGCCAGCCAGCGCTGCAAGGTTTGATATTGCTGGTCGGTCAGCCCGGTGACCGCCAGCGGCATGCCTTCTTTGGGGTGCACGCCGGCATAAGCGTCGAATTCCGCGGGCATCGCGCATAGATTGCTGCGGTTGAGTCCCAGCACGATGTCTTCCGGCAGTTTCGCGTTCGGTGTCAGCGGGGTTTTGTGGCCGAGTTCGAGCATGCGCGCCATCAGTGCTGCCTGGCTGCCCTGGGCATCGAGCACCGAATAGAAATCCTTCTGCTGCCAGGCACGTTTGCCAAAGGCGTCGTAGAACAAACGAGTGGTGGGTGCTGCCTGGGTGCGTTCGCCGTCGTAGACCGGCATCTTGCTCGCGCCACGCGCCGCGCCTTCGCCGCTGCCCAGGTTCAACTGGCAAGCCGAGTCATAGCAGGCGTGGCAGGCAACGCATTTCTCGGTGAAGATCGGCTGGATATCGCGCGCGTAACTGATCGGGGACGAGGTCGCAGGCGTCTGCGCTGCAGCAACGCCGCTCAGGAACAGCAACATGAAACTAATGACGCGGTACGACATGCTGCTGATCCCGATTGTAAAAAAGGCTGCGATTCTACCGTTATGACGCTCGCACCAACATGAGCGATATTCATGGAAAAGCCTGGCATGCTCCAAAAGCGCACAGGTTTGTTATGATCCCGCTCCTTCGTAATGGTCTTTTCGAGTAGTCCACATGTCCGATCGCAGCGTCCGCCTTCAAGCTCTCAAGCAAGCCCTCAAAGAGCGCATCCTGATTCTCGACGGCGGGATGGGCACGATGATCCAGAGCTACAAGCTTGAAGAACAGGATTATCGTGGCAAGCGCTTTGCGGACTGGCCGAGTGACGTCAAGGGCAACAACGACCTGCTGGTGATCACCCGTCCGGACGTGATTGGCGGCATCGAAAAAGCCTATCTCGACGCCGGCGCCGACATCCTCGAAACCAACACCTTCAACGCCACACGCATTTCCATGGCCGACTACGGCATGGAAGAACTGGCCTACGAGTTAAACGTAGAAGGCGCACGCCTGGCCCGCAAGGTTGCCGACGCCAAGACTGCCGAGAACCCGGCCAAGCCACGCTTCGTCGCCGGCGTGCTCGGCCCGACCAGCCGCACCTGCTCGCTGTCGCCCGACGTCAACAACCCCGGCTACCGCAACGTCACCTTCGATGAGCTGGTGGAAAACTACACCGAAGCCACCAAAGGCCTGATCGAGGGCGGCGCCGACCTGATCCTGATCGAGACGATTTTCGACACCCTGAATGCCAAAGCAGCGATTTTCGCCGTGCAGGGCGTGTTCGAAGAATTGCACATCGAACTGCCGATCATGATTTCC
Organism: Pseudomonas sp. 15C; assembly: GCF_055484735.1. Lineage (NCBI taxonomy): Bacteria > Pseudomonadati > Pseudomonadota > Gammaproteobacteria > Pseudomonadales > Pseudomonadaceae > Pseudomonas > Pseudomonas sp. 15C. The sequence goes on from NZ_JBUDGD010000013.1 coordinate 66,190, forward strand.
GGGACCATCACCGATGCGTCTGGCCGTACCTTGTCGGGGCAGACCACCGAAGCGTTCTGGAACTCGGTGGCCCACGCCAGGCCGATTTCCGTAGGCCTCAACTGCGCGCTCGGCGCCAGTGAGCTGCGTCCGTATCTGGAGGAACTGTCGAACAAGGCCAGCACCCACGTTTCCGCGCACCCGAACGCCGGCCTGCCGAACGAATTCGGCGAGTACGACGAACTGCCGTCGGAAACCGCCAAGGTCATCGAAGAATTCGCCCAGAGCGGCTTCCTGAACATCGTCGGCGGTTGCTGCGGCACCACACCGGGGCACATCGAAGCCATCGCCAAAGCCGTCGCCGGTTACGCGCCGCGGCAGATTCCGGACATTCCCAAGGCGTGCCGCCTCTCGGGTCTGGAGCCGTTCACCATCGATCGCAGCTCGCTGTTCGTCAACGTCGGCGAGCGCACCAACATCACTGGTTCGGCCAAGTTCGCCCGCCTGATTCGCGAAGACAACTACACCGAAGCCCTTGAAGTTGCCCTGCAACAGGTTGAGGCCGGCGCGCAGATCATCGACATCAACATGGATGAGGGCATGCTCGATTCGAAGAAGGCCATGGTGACCTTCCTCAATCTGATTGCCGGCGAGCCGGACATCTCGCGCGTGCCGATCATGATCGACTCGTCGAAATGGGAAGTGATCGAAGCCGGCCTCAAATGCATTCAGGGCAAGGGCATCGTCAACTCCATCAGCATGAAAGAAGGCGTCGAGCAGTTCATCCATCACGCCAAATTGTGCAAGCGCTACGGCGCGGCGGTGGTGGTGATGGCGTTCGACGAAGCCGGCCAGGCCGACACCGAAGCGCGCAAGAAAGAGATCTGCAAACGCTCCTACGACATTCTTGTCAACGAAGTCGGCTTCCCGCCGGAAGACATCATCTTCGACCCGAACATCTTCGCCGTGGCCACCGGCATCGAAGAACACAACAACTACGCAGTCGACTTCATCAATGCCTGCGCCTACATCCGCGATGAACTGCCGTACGCGTTGAGCTCGGGTGGCGTGTCCAACGTGTCGTTCTCGTTCCGTGGCAACAACCCGGTGCGCGAGGCGATCCACTCGGTGTTCCTGCTGTATGCGATCCGCGCGGGCCTGACCATGGGTATCGTCAACGCCGGCCAGCTGGAGATCTACGACCAGATCCCGCAGGAGCTGCGCGACGCCGTTGAAGACGTGATTCTCAACCGTACACCGGAAGGCACCGACGCCCTCCTCGCCATCGCCGACAAATACAAGGGCGATGGCAGTGTCAAGGAAGCCGAAACCGAAGAGTGGCGCAACTGGGACGTCAACAAGCGCCTGGAGCATGCACTGGTCAAGGGCATTACCACGCACATCGTCGAAGACACCGAAGAATCGCGTCAGTCGTTTGCGCGACCGATCGAAGTGATCGAAGGCCCGCTGATGTCCGGCATGAACATCGTTGGCGACCTGTTCGGCGCCGGCAAAATGTTCCTGCCGCAAGTGGTGAAATCCGCCCGCGTGATGAAGCAGGCCGTGGCGCACCTGATTCCGTTCATCGAACTGGAAAAAGGCGACAAACCGGAAGCCAAGGGCAAGATCCTCATGGCCACGGTCAAGGGCGACGTGCACGACATCGGCAAGAACATCGTCGGCGTGGTGCTCGGCTGCAACGGCTACGACATTGTTGACCTCGGGGTAATGGTCCCGGCGGAGAAAATCCTGCAGGTCGCCAAGGATGAGAAATGCGACATCATCGGCCTCTCCGGCCTGATCACGCCGTCGCTGGATGAAATGGTTCATGTGGCCCGCGAGATGCAGCGTCAGGATTTCCACCTGCCGCTGATGATCGGTGGCGCAACGACTTCCAAAGCGCACACAGCGGTGAAGATCGAGCCGAAGTACAGCAACGATGCGGTGGTTTATGTGACCGACGCCTCCCGCGCCGTGGGCGTGGCGACGCAGTTGCTGTCCAAGGAACTGAAGGCCGGTTTCGTCGAGAAGACCCGCCTGGAATACGTCGACGTGCGTGAGCGCACCTCGAACCGCAGCGCGCGCACCGAGCGCCTGAGCTACGCCGCCGCCATCGCCAAGAAACCGCAATTCGACTGGGCCAACTATCAGCCGGTTAAGCCGACGTTCACTGGCAGCAAAGTGCTCGATAACATCGATCTGAAGGTGCTGGCCGAATACATCGACTGGACGCCGTTCTTCATTTCCTGGGATCTGGCCGGCAAGTTCCCGCGCATCCTTGAAGACGAAGTGGTCGGTGAAGCCGCCACCGCGCTGTACAAGGACGCGCAGGAGATGCTGGCCAAGCTGATCGACGAGAAGCTGATCAGCGCCCGCGCCGTGTTCGGTTTCTGGCCGGCGAATCAGGTGCATGACGACGATATCGAGCTGTACGGCGATGACGGCCAGCCGCTGGCGAAACTGCATCACCTGCGCCAACAGATCATCAAGACCGACGGCAAACCGAACTTCTCCCTCGCCGACTTCGTCGCACCGAAGGACAGCGAAGTGACCGATTACGTTGGTGGTTTCATCACCACCGCCGGTATCGGCGCTGAAGAAGTCGCCAAGGCTTATCAGGACGCTGGCGACGATTACAACTCGATCATGGTCAAGGCGCTGGCCGACCGTCTCGCCGAGGCGTGCGCCGAGTGGCTGCACCAACAGGTGCGTAAAGAGCACTGGGGTTACGCCAAGGATGAAACGCTCGACAACGAAGCGCTGATCAAAGAGCAATACAGCGGCATCCGCCCTGCTCCCGGTTATCCGGCCTGCCCGGACCACACCGAGAAAGCGGCGCTGTTCGCCCTGCTCGATCCTGAAGCGGCCGAAATGCGTGCCGGACGCAGCGGCGTGTTCCTCACCGAGCACTACGCGATGTTCCCGGCAGCAGCGGTCAGCGGCTGGTACTTCGCCCATCCGCAGGCGCAGTATTTTGCCGTGGGCAAGATCGACAAGGACCAGGTGCAGAGCTACACCGCGCGCAAGGGCCAGGATCTGAGCGTCACCGAGCGCTGGCTGGCGCCGAACCTGGGTTACGACAACTGAGGCGCCCAAGGCCCGGGAGCTGCTTGCTCCCGGGCCTTGTCCTTCAGCCGCTCACGGGCGCGATGACGGGCCGGGCTGCGGTGAAGCCGGAGCGGGTGTTGCCGCGCCCTCGCCGCTCGACGCCAGGTTTGGCAGTTGCGCGCGCGTCAGTCCTTTCAACTTTTCTATACGCGCTTCCGCCAGTTCGATCTCCAGCACTGCCATTGCCTCGAGATAACGGTTGCGGGTGACCTCGTTGTCCTCTTTGTCCGGGTAGGCGTCCTCAACCTCTTCCTGACGCTGGCCAGCGTTGCGCTCCAGCGTCTCGAACACCTCAGGGTTGCGCTCGCGCAAATAGCGAATCCAGTAATCGCGGGCGATCAGATCCTCGAGAAACGTGTCCGACGCTTCATCGGCGAGCACCGCGGCGCGTGCGTCGAGCAAGCGCTGCCCGCGAATGGGTGTGGCGTACAGCATGTGCTCGGGTTGCGCCGGCAATTCGAGGCCGTCCGGCCAGCCGCGAGTCAGGCCGATGCGGTATTGCAAGCGGACTTCGGCGCGGTCCTTGTTTTTTGCAGCGGCTTCAGCCAGTCGGTCGACCCTTTCCAGACGAAACAGGCGGCGGGTCAGATCAAGCAGCGCTCTGCCGCGCTGCTGCGGACGGTGCCGTGGGATATCACGCAAAGCGTTGTATTCATAGACCCGGGTTTCCAGTTCGCTGAACGACAGGATCCGCCCATCACCGCATGTGCCATGCGTCTCGGCATTGAGAAACAACAGCTCGCGCAGCTCGGTATTTTCCGTGGCGGCCTCGATGACCTGCCACACCCGATGAGTCAGATCGGCGCCGGACAACCTGTATTCGAGGGTGTCAGGCAAGGTCGAGAGCAAATGAAAGAACGACTCATGGTTGGTCTGTCGTGCCAATTGCTGCCATAGCGTAAGCCGCGCGGCACGTACATCTGCATGCGTGTACGTCATCCAGGTCTCCATCGCCGGTGCGGCCACATCCTGGGCCGGATCGGCAATCACCTCTGCAGCCTCGACACCAGCATGCGTATCAACGCGCCTGACAGCCCCACCGCCTGCGCCACTCGGGTCATCACCGTCACTGCTATCGGTATCCGAATCCGATCCGGAACCGGAATCGCTTTCCGAGCTGCTTATCCGCTCTTCGATCAAACCCTGCAAGGATTCCGGCGTGTACCCCATTACATCACCACCCTGCGCGGCACTGTAATCCCTGAGTTGCTGCAGTGCGTCGAGCGACAGCGAGTTATCCGCCAAGTCAGTACCCGCCACGAGCCGCTCATGGTTGCCGCCCAACAGCCGGTCCGGGAAGACCATGATGTTATTGCCCGAGAGATCCAGCCTTTGCATATGCGCCAGATTGAGCACGCCGTCAGGCCAGAAATCCAGACCGTTCTGGCCGAGGTTGAGGGTTTCCAGGCGGCTGAAGGTTGTGGCGTTGAATTCTTCCAGCTGATTGTGGCTGAGGTCGAGCCAGCGCAGGCGCGCCCCGGTCACGTACTGATATACCGTTTGTGCCGCGGCCAGGCGATTACCGCTCAATTCCAGCCGTTCCAGCTGGCTCAGACCCGCGACAGCTTCCGGCACGCGGTCCAATGCATTGCCGTTGAGCATCAGGGTGGTCAACTCAGGGAACGCCGGGCAAAAGCGGTTGAAACCCTCAACGGTAAACTTGACCCCTGTCAGGTCCAGTGTTCGCACGTGGGAAAACACGCTAGACAACGCAGGCAAATCACCGATGAGTCCCGCTGAAAGGCTCAGCGTCTGTCCGGCGGACTCGGTCAGCGCGGTAACCCCGTCGCGCCAGCAATTTCGGATCCTCGTCGCGTCGAACAGTCTCGTGGACGACGACACCCCCTCACCAGGCCCTGGCGCCGGGTTGAAAATCCAGCCGTTCAACTCACGCGTCAGCGTCTCGTTAGTCGCTCGCCACTGGTTAAGCCTGTCCACCATTTGTTCGGGAAGCAGCCCTTCGCTGCGTAAGCGCGCAACGCTGGTTTGCGCTTGTTCAAGCGTCAGCAAGGGAAATATCTCCAGCACACTGGCGCTCATGTCAGAGCCGCCGCTGATTGCGGAGACCGGCGGGAGTGGCAACAGCTGACCGGCGCGATTCAGCGCGCTTTCCGGCAGGGTCGCGCTTGAAATGCCCGGCAGTGACACCGACTGCGCATCGAACTGTTGCAAGGCGCCCTCGGGCAACCCGATGGACATTTCAATCCGGCGCTGCGCCGCTTCAAGGTCCGCCTCGCCTGCGACACTGAAGCGGTTGTTGAGCAAGCGGGTCTTGAGCAGCACCGTGTCGTCGGCAAGGACATCTTCGGGAAGCGACCCGATGGTGTTATGACGCAAATCCAGCATTTGCAAACGCGGCAGGCTTTGCGCCCCTGGCGGCCATTGATTGAGTCCGTTGGAGCTGAGGTTCAGCGTCTTGAGCCCGGTCAGGCGAGAAACGTCCAGTGTGTCCAGCCGATTGAGCCGGGCATTGAGGTGTTCCAGTTTGTTCAGCGCATTGAACTGGCCCTGCACCTCAGGGGTTACGGCGATAAGGTTGAGAGACAGGTCCAGCTGAGTCAGCTGGGTGAAGTCGGCTGGCCGCACCGGCACTTCGGTCAAGCCGCAGGCGGTGATTTCCAGGCTTGTGGCGCCACTGAATGCCTGGAGAAACCCGCGAAGCTGATCGATCGGCACGTTCAACCGCTCCAGCCGCACGGTCTGCACATGCGCAAACGTACCGACTGGCAATTGCGGCAGTTCACTGATCGGCGCCTCGCCCTCTATCCAGGCGGTGTCGACCAGTTCAAACACGCCGGCATCGTCGAGATCGGTGGCGGATGTCCAGTTCGTCGCATTGAAGGGATGCATGTCGTCGCTCAAGCGATAACGTCGGCGTATCGCAGCACGCCAGTTCTTTTCCAGCGCACGAACCACCCGGTCATGGGGCGGCGTTTGCCAACGCGCGGCCGGCTTCGCAGTCCGCAGTCCTGCGGATGCCGTGGGCTCGTAGAACTGGCGGAATATCGCGGTGTGCTCCACGCGCAGGATCTCCACGGCCTTGAGCCTGGTTTCCGGAGTGTTCCACAGGCTCATGATCCGCTCGGGCAGCGGGTTGGGACGGCCGGCCTCGCCCGTGAGAAATTGCAGTTCTCCGGCGCAATAGCGGCGAACCATCGTGTCCAGATCAACCAGGTGTCGCCACTGCCCGAGGTAATTTTTCACATAGTCGTAAGCGGGTTTGAACGCTTCATGGGAAAACTTCGACCAGTCCAGCGACAAACCCGCCCAGAGTTTTTCGTGACCGATATAAAGCGTTTGTGGCAGGGAAGCGATGGCGGTCTGGGTCAGGTCCAGTCGTTCCAGTTCAGGCAGTTGCTCTACATATGCCGGCCACTGCGTAAGGCCGGGGGCTTCGATCTTGAGTTTTTGCAGTCGCTTGAGGGTAGCCAGGTCCAGGCCAGGCGGCATGCCTGCGCCGCTGATCAAGTCGAGATGAAGCTCCTCGACCGCGGTCAACGTACGCAATCGTGTCGATAGATCTGCAGCCATGACCGTGGCTTGGGTTCTGAACTTGAGCGTCTTCAGCGCGGACATTCGCGTCACCGTCAAGGGCACGGTCGTCAGTGACTGCTCATGCCCAACGTAAGTGCCGAACAGAGTGCCCCGCTCCCCCAGCGACAGCTTTTGCACATTGGCAAACCGCGCCAGAAATGTGTCTGCATTGGCATCGGTCAAACCGTTGCCGCCAATCGAAAGCTCACGTACATGTGCAAAATCTGCGGTCAGCACCGGCAGAGGGTCGTAAGTGAGAATCGAAAGTTGATCAGCACCCGCGACTCCGGTGGACAAGGCATTGCGCCAACAGGTTTTCAGCGCTTGCGCGGCGCGAAACTTGTGATCTGTACCGGAACGTTCCCAGGGTGCGAGCGTCGATGTCCCCGCCCATTCATCCAGCGTCGCGTTCAGTTGCTCCCACTCGCGCCGACGGGATAGCAACAGTTCGAAAATAGCGCTGCTGTCTTTTCCCGCCCGATATTGTTCAAGAATGAAGCCTTGAACCTGCTCGTAGCTCAGTTGCGGATAGATATCGCGCACATGAGCGACCAGCTGCGTTGGCAATCCCGCGCCGCGTCCGCTGGCGGGATAACCGATCAGCGTAGCGTTCACCCGCACGGGCGGCTTGATCCACTTGACCGGTGGCGCCAGCAGCGCAGACGTATCTGCTTGATGCTGATCGGCGTAATCGATGATCTTTGTTCGCAACCCGGCGGACTGCCCGACCTCAGGCACACCGAGGCTGCGGCGCGCCGCATCAGGCAGGGCGTGCATGATCGATGTGTAAAAATTATCGCCGTGGCGAGGCAGGCTGTTGAGCGCCTCCCCGCGTTCGTCGAAGGCCTGAAACTGCATGCCTTGCTTGATCAGGTATTTTTTCTCGCCGGCTGTTTCGCTGCCAATGCTGTCGATTAGCGTGCCAGCCGCATGCCCCTCGCGTACTTCGATACGCAAGGTGTCAGGCCAGCCCGGCAATTGTTCCAGCGCGTGCAGCCCCAGGCGCCGGCTGTCCGCCGAAGCAACATTTTCACTGCGCAGACCGGCGTAGGCCGCCACTTGTCGGCTTTGACGCGCATACCAGCGTGCCTCTTCCAGCAGGCGCAGCGGCACTCGCTGGCCTGCGCCGAGTCGCTCCAGTTCATCGGGGCGCCCATGTGCCAGCACTGTCTGTGCCGCCGCTTCGCTGAGCCCGGGACAGGCCTTCTGTAAACGCAAAACCTGAGGGGCGACGGGACCTGTCCCCAGATAGAGGCTGTCGTAAATCGCCGGCTGACGGCTGTTGGCGTAGTCGGCGATCTGCTTGCCGAATTCTGCCGGCCGGGCATCGCGCACGCGTGCACCTTGCTCTCCCAGCAGCGCGGTGACTTCAGATTCGTCCAACGCCGCCAGAATATGGGTTGACAGGTCACCGCTGAGGACATCGGCCCGCGATATCTGAATCGGCGCCTTGACGCCGACATCGCGAAAGCGCCGAGCGGAGCCATACCTGACGGACTTGCCGGACAATGACTCGCCGTCAAAGACTTCCAACACCCGGTTCGCCGGCCAGCGCGGCATTTCGGTGATCAGCGGCAACGCGTAGAGATAAAGGTCGTCGATCGCTTGTGTCCCGCGCAACTGCTCAACGACTCGCGCCGCGTTGCTATCGGCCCGCATCATGCGCAGGGCCTGGGTCAGTTCCGGCGGTGGCAGCGCCGAATCGATGTGCATCTTGCGCAGGGCCGCCTCACTGACACCGCTGATATCGGCAGCCTTGAGCAGTTGCGCATCGGAGAAGGCTTCGGTTGCATGGCCGATGCGCCGCAGCAGCGTCAGACGATCCCAGGTCTGTGGACGCTCCAGCGTATGCCGCCAGGCGCCGAGGCCATTGCTCTCGAGCACCGGCTGCCAGGCATTGGCGTCGCTCGGATGCCTGATCCGCCATTTGCCGATCGAGTCATCGAAAAACTGCTCGTAGACCTTGCCACCCTGGCGAATGTAGGTTTTCCCCTCAAACACATGCTGCCCGGCATCATTCGGGCCGGGACTGTCCGGCAGCGCGACAGCGGACTCGTAACCTTGCAGGTCGGCTCTCCACAGACGGGTTTCGCCGTTGGGCAACTGCACCCGCTGTAGCTGCTCGATGACCGGCACAGCTTTGGCGCTGGAGATTTTCCGCACCCCTGCCCCAATCCCCGCCATCAGCGCAATCTGCGCCAGATTCTCCGCCACATCGATCAGATGATCCTTGGCGGCACGGCGATCGCCCTCACCCCATTCAATCGCGCCCTCAAGGGTTTCATAGAGCAGTTGCCCGGCCATCACCACCATCATCACTTCGCCCAGCACCGGCACGAACATCGACACCACATTCAAACCAAGCAGGCCGATCTGCATCAGGTGCGCCAGTTTGGCCTCGCGCGCCTTGACGTCGACATCGTCGGTGGGCACGGCATGGCTTCGAGCGTCGGCCAATACCTTGGCCCGGCTCTCGTCGTAAAGGTACTGCCACAAATCCTGGTTCTTTTCCCACAGCCCGCGCTGCCTTTGCAGAAGCGTGCCGGGAGCGATATAGGGATCAGGTTCAGGCTCAAGTTTTGCGGCTGGCGGGGGCGGCAACTGCTTGATTCGAGTAATAGGCGCGCCAGGGCCAAACGAGGTGACGATGCGCCACGGGGAGCGCCAGAAATCGCTGGGTGAATCCGCTGCCTTGCGGGTGAATTGGCTGAAATAGTCGCCTCGTTGGTCGTAAGGCAAAAACTGACTGAGGAAGCGCTGATAGGCAGTCGGTTCCGCGCCCGACGCTGACGGCGTGCTTCGAGCCGTGAGCAGCCGCTTGAACTCTTCTTTCTCGTCATTGCCGCGATAGCATTTGAACGGGTGCTCGGGATCGTGAGGAATGTAAACAAGCCATTCATTGCTGTAGCGGTACTTCTCGCTGATGACGAAGACCACACAGCCCGTCATTCTTTTTTTCATCAGGCTGAAGTCGCGGAACCACACTGGCTTGTTGCCGACCGAGGGGTTGAGCTCGCCCTCGATCACCGAAACGATCATGGCGTAGTGCGCAGCTTCGATGTCCTTCGTCAGCAACGCCTGCTCGGCAGCAGCGCGCATTGTCGCTTTCTGGCTGGCAATGAAACGCTCACGCAGTACCGCCTCCGCCACTGGATCCGCGGGATGAAAGAACGACCGCAGCCAGGTCTGATATTGCTTGCCAATGTCCAGACGGCGACACAATCCGAGGAACTGGCTGACCGAGATCGCAAGGCTCACGGCCTCATAATTGCCAGCTTCAGTCGTTGCCACGACGAAGCCGGAGGTTGCGTGGTAAGCACCCCGGTCACATTCCCAGGCTTCGAAGTTATGCAGCGCGGCCTCCAGCAATGACAGTTTGACCACTTCGAAGGAGCCCACCTCTATTGCCAGAACGCTGACCTCCAGCGGCCGGCGCAGGCACAGCAGCGTCTGGTCAACGTCCACTTGCAGCCGATACTCGTCCGCAAGGGCCTTGATCAGCAAAGGCCTGGCAAAGGCTTCGACCTGCTGAAACGTCGCCATGCTTTTATCGAGGCTGTTCTGCGCCTCAATGCTGGCCTTGAAGGTGTCGCTCAACGTCTGGCGCTGGGCCGACGTCGCGTTAAGAAACCAGGACGGCAGCGCTGTCGTGACACCTTTGAACGCCTCGCGTCGTTGCGCTGAGGCGTTGGTCAACCATGCAGGGATCGATTTCTCAAGGAAGTGGCCGTGCAGGCTTTGCGTCGCTTTCGGTTTGGCAGGTTGCGCGAGCGAAGCAGGTTGCTTCGCTCGCGCACTGGTTGATGTCGGGTTCATGATTGTTCCTTATTGGGGAAACAATCAGCAGACCACGTCGCGCCATTGCGTCTGCGGTACCCGGTTATTGCACGGCCGGCGATGAGTAACCGGATACGTCACCCGCCCCCCATGCATGTGACTGCGCCCAAATGCACCTTCTACGGTTGCGATGACGGCCCAGGCGTCGGCGACAGATGACCGGGCGATTCGGACTCACCGGCATAACTCAGCAGATCAACAATCTCCCGTCGCGTCAGTGCGATGCGCTTTTGCCGGCGCCGCGCCTCCATGGTCCTGCCCAGATCAGTGAGTTGCTGATCGTACTGTTGGGCATTGATTTCACCCCGCGCAAGCCGATCATCCAGCACGGTCCAGAGCTGCTCACGCTGCGCGTCGATTTCGACGTCGATTGCGCGTAACGCTTGCGGATAACGCTCCTGCAGATAAGCGCTCCAGTAATCGCGTTCGATCATGCTCGCCGGCAGCGCGTCAGTCTGCTCCGCTTCCAGGATTGAAGCCCGGATCTGCATCAGCCGTTCATCGCTCAGGGGCGCGTCGTACAGCATGTAGGCCGGTTGGCCGGGCAACTCGATACCGTCACCCCAGCCGCGGGTCAAACGGATGCGGTATTTAAGGCGTACCTCGGCGCGATCCATGCCTGGTGCCGCGGCTTCGGCAAGCACTTCCACCCGTTCCAGGCGAAACAACTGCCGGGACAGGCGCAACAGTGTCCGGCCCCGAAGCGCTGTTCTGTTTAACGGAATGTCGTGCAAGGTGCGATACACCGCGACGCGTACTTCCATGTCACTGAAGGTCAGAATTCGTCCATCGACACAGGTACCATGGGTTTCGGCCCCCGCGAACAACAACTGTCGCAACTCGGTATTTTCCGTGGCGGCCTGTACCACGTCCCACATTCTTCTCGTGAGATCTGCCGGTACCAAGCGGAAATCCTCGGTGTCACGCAACAGCCGCAGCAACTGGAAAAACCGCTCATGATTCGGTTCGCGAGCCAACTGCGCCCAGACCGCCCGTCGTTGTGCCGCCACTTGCGGGCTGCTGTGCTTCAGCCACGGCTCCAGCGACCTCGGCGCTACGTCGATGGCTGGATCAAAAACCTCTTCCACCGGCTCCATGACTGCATGCGGGTCATGAGCGTCAGTACTGGTTTCATTGCCGCTGGGCCCGGCGACAGCGACGGGGTCAGGCAGAACATGCGCATCGATCATGCTGTTGATGCTTCGACGTGATACGCCCAACGCGTGAGTCGATGAATGTTCGCGGGCGTAGCGGCGCAAATCCTGCAACGCGGCAAGAGACAAGTGCTGGTTTCCCGACAAGTCGGTCCCATGGATCAAAGATTCGTGCGTGCCATTGAACAGATCAACCGGGATGTCGGCGATCTCGTTGCCGCTCAGGTTCAAGTTGCGCAGCCGTGGTGCCTGCAACACGCCCACCGGCCATTCGGTCAGGCGGTTGTAACGCAGATCAAGGGTCTCGATGACGCCAAAATCGGGCGGGTTGAACACGCGAAGTTCGTTGTAGCCGATATCCAGTTGGCGAAGACGCGCACGACCAACCAACGGATAAAGGCTCGTCGCGCTGTGAAGATCACAATATTGCATGTCCAGACGTTCCAGATGACGCATCCGTAACACCGGGGCGGGCAAAGACGTCAGTGCGTTGCCACCGATATACAAGGTATTGAGAGAGGGAAAGGCATTGAGAAAACCGTCGGAGCCCTGCACGGTCATGCCCACCCCGTCAAGATCCAGCGTGGTCACCGCCGGAAGCTGTACAGCCAGCGCTGGCAAGTCACCTGTCTCACGCCCCTCGAGCTCAAGCTCCAGCCCCGGCCTGCCGGGGTTTTCGGTGAGTCCGTCGAGCCATGCATCGCGGATTCTTCGCGCCGCAAATGAACGGTTCCGTGCGTTGATCTGCAGCCGGTCCGTGCGTATCTCGCGAATGTACAGCCAGTCGTTCATCTGGCGGATCAAACCCTCACAGGACCGATGCCAGACGTCGATTTGCGCTTCGATTCGCGCCTCACTCCATCCCGTCGCCCGCCAGTCGTTCACACAAGGCTCAGCCTGTGCGTGGGGCATGATCGTGCTCAGGCGTTGCACGTTCGCCGAAGCCACAGCGTCATCGGGCAATACGGTCACCGGCTCTGGAAGCGGCAGCAGCCAATCGATGAATGACCCACCCGTTTCCGCCGGAGGAAATGGTTCCGGCACCGGTTCCGCCGCGAAGCGACGCAACGTGCCCTGCCGCAATCCACGTTGCTGCTCGACCCGCTGCAGCGCCGCATTGAATCCGGCTTCGCCGTCCGGACTGAAAAGATTACCGGTCAGATTGGTTCGCATCAGTACGTCGGGGTGGGACAGCACTGGCGGCGGCAATGCCGCGATACGATTGTCGCGTAAATCCAGCCAGGTCAATCGCCGCAGGCGTTCGGCGCCGCCGGGCCACGTTTGCAATGAGGTCGACCGCAGATTCAAGGCACGCAAGCGACTCAAAGCGCCGACATCGACGTTAACGAGCGGGTTATGGCTCAGATTCAGTCCTCTCAGACGCTGCAATCCATTGATCTGCCGCTGCACGAGCGGCGTTACCGCGATCCTGTTGCCTGAGACATCGAGGTGCGTCAACGCTGGCAACGCGTCTGCGGTGAAAGGCAGTTCGGTAAAGGTCGCACCCGTGATTTCAAGGCTTTCAACCTGACTGAACGCCCGGAGAAAGCTGCGCGCCTGTTCGAGCGGCACATCCAGCCGCGCCAGACGCAATGTACGCACGTGCGCAAAACTGCCCGTCGGCAGCGACGGCAGCTCGGTGAGCAATTCGGCGTGCGCTGACAAGGCGAGCGGCGTTTGCGCCCCAGGCAACTCAAACGTCTCGACGCTGGACGCAAGACCGTAGCGCCGGCGAATCGTGCCATGCCAACTGACTCTCAGCACATTGAGCATGTCGGCGTTGCGCCCTGTCGACCAACGCCGTTGAAGGGCCGCATAGCGTGTTCCGTGGCGCAGGGCGGGGGCGTAGAACTGAGCGAATACCGCTTCATGTTCGGCCCGAAGATCTTCAATCGCTTCAATCCGGGTTTCGGGTGTAGCCCAGGCGCCGTAGAAGGCCTCGGCCAAAGGATCGGCCACGCCTGGCCTGATCGCCATGGCGTCCAGCTCCGCAGCGCAGAACTCACGGACCATCTGATGCACATCAAGCAGATGACCAAAAGGACCGGAATATTGGCTGACATAAACGTAAGCGCGCCTGAAGGTGGCCGGGGTGACGCGCGACCAATCCAGCGACAGCCCGGCCCAGAGTTGTTCACGCCCGTGATAAAGCGACTCCGGCAAGGTTTCGATCAGTGTGTGAGTCAGGTCCAGGCGCCCAAGCCGCTCAAGCCGTTCAACGTAGGCAGGCCATCGCCACAAGGCACGCGGCGCGTCTATGCGTAGTGTGCGCAGTTGCGTCAAAGGCTCAAGATCGAGACCGTGGAGTGTGGTTGCGTCGGTACCCGAATAGTCGATGTGCAGCGTTTCCAGTGATGTAAGCGCTCTGAGTCTTGGGGCGAGGGTCTGCGCCAGTAGAGGCGCATCGGTGGAGAAGCGCAGGCGCCTCAATCGCGGCAATTGTCCGACTGCCAGTGGTAGTGTCGTCAGCGGCCGGGCCATGGATCGGCGGTGATAAACCGGCCCCGGCTCGCCAATCGACAAATCGGTGAGGTTCGGAAAAGCCGCCAGGAAGCCATCAGCATTGGCGTCCGTCACACCGATGCCCGTCAGCGACAGTTCGCGGATGTGGGCAAAGCGTGTGTTCAGCACCGGCAGCGACGTGTCGCAAACCAATGACAGCCGCGCGGTCTCGGCAATCTGTCCGGCCAAGGGAGCATTGCGCCAGGCATCTCGCAACGCCTGAGCCACGTGCGTGCGGCGCTGTGCAGTCTGGCTGTCAGTCGGGCCTGCCTGCCACTCATCAAGGCTGGTGTTGAGGGTGTCCCAATCCTGCTGACGCGTTTGCAACTCAGCGTAGATCTGCACGTCGTTACGGCCTCGTTGCTGGGCGAAGAATGCATCGGCCTGCTGCGGTTGGGGATACAACTGGGTGACTCGCGACTCCAGCGACCGATTGAATCCCCCGCCCCGCCCACTTGCATAATAGCCAAGCAACCTCGCAGCGACCCGCACCGGCGGTTTGAACCATTTGGCTTGAGGTTCCAGCAGGCGCACAGCTTCGTGTCGATGAACATGCGCGGACTCGATGATCCGGTGTTGCAGTTCGCTACCGTTGCTGCCTTCATACAAACCTAGCGTCGCACGCAGGTCATCAGGCAATGCGTACATGAGCGAACGGTAAAAGCTGTCCTCGATTCTTCGTACCCGGTTGAGCGCTACTCCATGTTCATCGAATGCCTGGTAAAAAGGCCCGTTCTTTACCAGATAGCGTTTAACCGCGGCCGTCGGTTCGCCAATGCTGTCGAGCAACGCGCCAGCGGTGCTGCCTTCGCGGATCTCCAGACGCAACGTCGACGTCCATTCCGGCAATTGCTCGAGTGCAAACAAGGCCAGCCGCCGACTCGCTGCCGAGGCAAGATTCTCACTGTGCAAGCCGGCAAAGGCGCGGACCTGGCGCCCCTGGCGGGCGTGCCAGCGGGCCTCTTCGAGCAGATTGAGAGGCGAACGTCCGGTTTTATCCATCTGGCTCAGTTGCGCGGACGTTGCATGCTCGAGCACGTCCTGCGCGGCGGCCTGGCCGAGACCGGGACACTCACGCTGCAGGATGCGCGCGCGCCCGCTCATGGGTTGGGTGCCGCTGTAAAGGCTGTCAAAAATCGCTGCCTGGCGCGTGTGCGCGTATTCCGCGAGCCGTCGCATGAACTCGTCAGGCCTTGCCGGGCGAAATTGTGCGCCTCTGCTGCCTAACAGATGCACGATTTCGTTTTCCTCCAACGCTGCGAGGATTTGTGCCGGCATCTCGCCGTTCATGACTTGTTCACGACTGAGACGTATCAGGGGTTGTCGGCCAATTTCCGCACCCGGGTTTTGCGCCCCATAGCGGATCGACTGTGCCGCCCTCTCCGACCCGGTAACGATCTCCAGCACTCGACCGGCGGGCCACCCTGGCATTTCGGGGATCAATGGCAATGCGTACAGGTACCGCTCATCGATCGCTCTTGCGCCGCGCAATTGCTCGATCATCTGCCGCGCACCGGCGTCCGCCTCGAACAAGTTCATGGCGTCGCGCAATTCGGGCGGCGGCGGCAGATGGTCCATGTGCATCTTGCGCAACGTGTTGTCACTGACACCGCTGACATCGGCCAGCATCAGCAGGGAATTATCGGAAAAACCGTCGGTTACCGGCCCCATGCGTCGTAACAGGTCCAGACGCCCCCAGGTCATGGGTTGTTCCAGTGCCAAGCGCCAAGCTCCGTGGCCGTTATGCACAAGGACTGGCCGGTAGGCATCGGGATCGGTGGGATGTTTGAGCAGCCATTGCGCAGTCGTCTCATCCTTGACCAGCTCGTAGATTTTGCCGTCTCGACGGATATACGTTTTGCCGTCGAGCGAATACTGCGCCAACGCATTGGGTTCGGATAAGGCGCCCGACGTGACGTCCTGTTCGTAACCGCTGAAGTCGGGTTTCCACAGGCGGGTTTTTCCGTTGGGCAACGTCACCGGGTGGAGGCTCTCGATGACCGGCTCAGGCTTGACTGCCGTCAGCCGGCTAAAGCCCGCCCCCCCAGCTGCCATCGCGCCCATCAGCGCAAGGTTTTCGGCAACATCGACCAAATGAGCCTTGGCCGCATGCTTGTCGCCTTCGCTCCACTCGACGACGCCTTCAATGGTTTCAAACAATAACTGACCCGCCATGACCACCATCATGGCTTCACCCAGCACGGGAACGAACATTGATACGACGTTCAGGGCCAACAGACCGAACTGCAGCAGCGCAGCGAGTTTGGCATCGCGCGCCTTGGCATCGACGTCCGCGGTTGGCACCGCGTGACTGCGAGCATCATCGAAGAGCTTGTCGCGGTGTTTTTCGTAGAGATAAGTCCAGAGGTCCTGGTTTCTACCCTTTATGTAGGCCTCCAGGTCCGGAAGCGGTTTTGCCACCACGAATGGGTCGGTATCCGGAATCGTATTCGGTACCTGGGGAGGCAACTCCCACGCGCTGACACCCGTCACTGCTTGCTCGATCGTAAGCCATGCCGACCACAGCCAATCGGACGCGGGATGGGCGGGCTTGACGAACTGGCTGAAATATTCGGCGCGCCTTTTATAAGGTAAGAACTGACTGAAAAACCGTTGATAGGCTGTCGGCGCGGTACTCTGCGGCTGCTGTGGATCCCGAGCAGACAATAGCCGTTTCAAGGTGTCTTGCATCTGCGTGCCGGTATAGCGCTTGAGCGGATGTTCGGGGTCGTTGGGCACATACAGAATCACCTCATCAAACGATGGGAATTTGTCATACATCACAAAGACAATGCAGCCAACCAGCCTGTAGCGCATCAGACTCAAGTCCTGGAATGAGACTATCTTGTTGTCCAGTCTGGGATTTCTATTGCCGTTGAGTACCGAAAGAATCATCGCGTAATCCTGCCGGCGGATGTCCTTTGTCAACAACGCTTGTTCGGCCGCCGCGTGCAGAGCGGTTTTCTGAGCAAGAATGAAATGGCGGCGCAGCTTTGCCTCTGCGTCTGGGTTGGCGGGATGGAAAAAAGAAGTCAGATAGGCTTGATACTTTGCCCCGATGTCCAGCTCCCGGCACAGGCTGAGAAAGTTCCTCACCGAGACATTGACCGGTACTGCCCTGTAGTTGCCGGGCGTGCCGGTTTCAACCGCGAAGGTTGAGCTGTTGTGAAAGGCTCCGTACTTGCATTCCTCACTTTCAAAGTTGTGCAGCGCCGCCTGCAGCATGGGCATTGTCAGGACCTCGAACGTGCCGACTTCCACGCGAGCAAGAGTCAACAGAACGGGTCGTTTCAAACACAACAGCGTCTTGTCGACATCCACTTGCACCTGAAAGCGGCTTTTCAACGCCTCCAGCAACAAAGGCCTGGCAAATGCGTCGATGTCCTTGAACGACGACATCGTTTTATCCAGTTGCACCTGCGCCTGGAAACTGTGGTTGAAGCGTTTGTGCAATACGTCGCGTTGCGCCGGTGACGCCTTTGTGTACCAGTCGGGGATGGTGCTGGTGGCCCGCTTGATTTCAGCTCTTCTGCGAGCGGGAGCATCAATCAGCCATTGCGGCAACGCGGCTTCGAGCAACGGCGCATGCACACTTTCCGCTGCCAGAGGTTTGGCCATGACTTGCGCGGTTCGGGATAGGGGGAAATCGGGTGACATACATCGCTCCTGTAGATGAAGCGGCAGCACATCATCCGCACCGACCCGTCCGGCGGTACATAGTTATCGGATAGCGAGAGAGTTGTTACGTCGTGTTCGGACCGCTGACAGGCGGTTAATTGACTATGCTGATCACGAACGACTTCGTGCAGAGGGATATATGGACGATCCAAGCGACAACAAACCGCCGACCCTGTGGCAGATGCTGCATAGCGTCATGGCCGCTGCGTTCGGAGTGCAGAGCGGCAAGAACCGCGAAAGGGACTTCACCCACGGCAAGCCTAGCCATTTCGTCATTCTGGGGGTTTTATTCACAGCCCTGTTCGGTTTGACGCTGTTTGCCATTGTCAAACTGGTGTTGCATCTGGCCGGGGTTTGAGGCCTGCATGAAAAAAATCCGGGCCGTGACAGAACGATCGAGCCTTGTAACTGGCGAACCACCTGTTACAGGCATGCGGTCAGGCCCGGAATTTCACTACTGATGGCTGACCCAGAATACCGCTGTCCCTACTACGAGAATGATCAGGAACAGGATGGCCCACGCATCGACACTGCTGTCGCTCTTTCTTGCCTTGGTCGGATTGCTCATTGCATCGCCTCTTGTCGGTTTTGTCGGTGATTGCAGAAAGACTCGACCACAGTTAAGACGAAGATTGTCCGCACGACAAATGTGGATTAGTTGACAGCGATTCTCGTTAGGCGATTTGGTTCTTTACATATACTCAAACATCACTTTTGCGCATAACTGCAAACGGGTATATTGCCCCGGCTCCGTCAGGGAGTGCGCGGCCGTGCGCGCAGAATTGCAGAGGCACAATCGGACTCCAGCAAGCGAAAACGCAGCGTTTTCCGAGTAGCCCAAAGCCTGAGAACAGGACTTATATG
This sequence comes from Pseudomonas sp. 15C, assembly GCF_055484735.1. Taxonomy (NCBI): domain Bacteria; kingdom Pseudomonadati; phylum Pseudomonadota; class Gammaproteobacteria; order Pseudomonadales; family Pseudomonadaceae; genus Pseudomonas; species Pseudomonas sp. 15C. Next base: position 84,846 of record NZ_JBUDGD010000013.1, read on the forward strand.
TACGTATACGACGAGTACGATCAGCGGATCATCGAGGACCGCGTCAAGCAGTTCCGTGATCAGACCCGACGCTATCTGGCAGGTGAGCTGAGCGAAGAAGAATTCCGCCCCCTGCGCCTGCAAAATGGCCTGTACATCCAGCGTTTCGCGCCGATGTTGCGCGTCGCCGTGCCGTACGGCCAACTGACCTCGCGTCAGGTGCGCATGATGGCCAAAATTGCCCGCGACTACGACAAGGGCTACGCCCACATCAGTACGCGGCAGAACGTGCAGTTCAACTGGCCGGCGGTGGAAGACATCCCGGACATTCTGGCTGAACTGGCCACCGTGCAGATGCACGCCATCCAGACCAGCGGCAACTGCCTGCGCAACGTCACCACCGACCAGTTCGCCGGTGTCGCCGCTGATGAAGTGATCGACCCGCGTCCATGGTGCGAAATCATTCGCCAGTGGACCACGTTCCACCCTGAATTCGCTTACCTGCCGCGCAAATTCAAGATTGCCGTCAATGGTTCAACCACTGACCGTGCCGCCATTGAAGTCCACGACATCGGCCTCGAGCCGGTGTACAACGCCGCCGGCGAACTGGGCTTCCGCGTGCTGGTTGGCGGTGGCCTCGGTCGTACGCCGGTGGTTGGCGCCTTCATCAATGAGTTTCTGCCGTGGCAGGACCTGTTGAGCTATCTCGACGCCATCCTGCGGGTCTACAACCGCTACGGCCGTCGCGACAACAAATACAAGGCGCGGATCAAGATTCTCGTCAAGGCGCTCACGCCTGAAGTGTTCGCGCAGAAAGTCGATGCGGAAATGGAGCACCTGCGCGGTGGCCAGACCACGTTGACCGAAGCTGAACTGCAGCGTGTGGCCAAGCACTTCGTTGATCCGGACTACAAGGCGCTGGTCAACCAGACCACGCAGCTGGCCGATCTGGACAAAGAGCATCCAGGTTTCGCCCGCTGGCGCAGCCGCAACACCCTGACGCACAAGAAACCGGGCTATGTCGCCGTGACCCTGTCGCTGAAGCCGACCGGCGTGGCGCCAGGCGATATCACCGACAAGCAGCTCGATGCCGTCGCCGACCTGGCCGAGCGCTACAGCTTCGGTCAATTGCGCACCTCCCACGAGCAGAACATCATTCTTGCCGATGTCGAGCAGAGCCAGTTGTTCACCCTGTGGGGCGAATTGCGCGAACAAGGTTTTGCCACGCCGAACATCGGTTTGCTGACCGACATCATCTGCTGCCCTGGCGGTGATTTCTGTTCGCTGGCCAACGCCAAGTCGATCCCGATCGCCGAATCGATCCAGCGTCGTTTCGACGACCTGGACTACCTGTTCGATATCGGTGAGCTGGACCTGAACATCTCCGGTTGCATGAACGCCTGTGGTCACCACCACGTCGGCCACATCGGCATCCTCGGCGTGGACAAGAAAGGCGAAGAGTTCTATCAGGTTTCTCTCGGTGGCAGCGCCAGCCGTGACGCGAGCCTGGGCAAGATCCTCGGCCCGTCCTTCGCTCAGGACGCCATGCCTGACGTGATCTCTAAACTGATCGACGTGTACGTTGAACAACGCACCGAAGACGAGCGCTTTATCGACACCTATCAGCGTATTGGCATCGACCTCTTCAAGGAACGCGTCTATGCAGCGAATCATTAAGAACAACGAAGTCGTCGACGAAACCTGGCACCTGCTGCCCAAGGATTTCAACATCGACGAGATCAGCAATTGCGACGATCTGATCGTTCCACTGCAACTGTGGCGCGAGCACAGCCGCATGCTCAAGGCTCGCGACGGCGGTCTGGGCGTCTGGCTGGACGCCGACGAAGAAGCCGAAGAGATCGGTGAAGTGGTCAATGAATTCCAGGTGATTGCCCTGAATTTCCCGGCTTTCACCGACGGCCGCAGCTATTCCAATGCGCGCCTGCTGCGGGATCGCTATGGTTTCAAAGGTGAATTGCGTGCGATTGGCGACGTGCTGCGCGATCAACTGTTCTACATGCATCGCTGCGGTTTCGACGCCTTTGCCATTCGTGCCGACAAAGATCCGTACGAAGCGCTGGAAGGTCTCAAGGACTTCTCGGTGACCTACCAGGCCGCGACTGACGAACCGCTGCCGCTGTTCCGTCGCCGTTAAGCCTCAGGGCTTTTGCTGCGGACATAAAAACGCCGGTCATGTGACCGGCGTTTTTTTATGCCTGCTGGATTACCAGAAACGTTGCTGCGTGAGGCGGCTCCACCAGCTCAACAGCACGCGATCGACTGAACCGCTCGCGGCCATGCCGATACGCTCCTGCAGGCTTTTACGCTCGGCGTAGTGCAGGTGATAGACCTCGGCTTTTTTCGCTCGGTCTGCCAGGTATTCGTCGCTGGTCTTCAGTTCATCGACCAGTTGCTTGTCCAGTGCCGCGATGCCGAGCCAGACTTCACCGGTTGCCACGTCATCGATCGCCAGTTGTGGGCGATAGCGGGCGACGAAGTTCTTGAACAATTGATGAGTGATATCCAGGTCTTCCTGAAACTTCTCCCGGCCCTTTTCGGTGTTTTCGCCGAACACGGTCAGGGTGCGCTTGTACTCACCGGCAGTCAGCACTTCGAAGTCGATATCGTGCTTCTTGAGCAGGCGATTGACGTTGGGCAACTGCGCAACCACCCCGATCGAGCCGAGAATCGCGAACGGCGCGCTGATGATCTTCTCGCCGATGCAGGCCATCATGTAGCCGCCGCTCGCCGCGACCTTGTCGATGCACACGGTCAACGGCACGCCGGCCTCACGGATACGCGCCAGTTGCGAGGAGGCCAGACCGTAGCTGTGCACCATGCCGCCGCCACTTTCCAGGCGCAGCACGACTTCATCCTTGGGCGTGGCAAGGGTCAGCAACGCGGTGATCTCGTGGCGCAGGCTTTCGGTGGCCGAGGCCTTGATGTCGCCATCGAAATCCAGCACGAACACCCGCGATTTCTTCTCGGGTTTGTTCTTTTGTTTCTTCTCGCCTTTCTCGGATTTCGCCTCGCTCTTGCGCAGCGCCTTGAGCTGATCCTTGTCGAGCAGCGTCTGCTCCAGACGCTCACGCAGACCTTTATAGAAATCGTTGAGCTTGCTGACCTGCAATTGCCCCGCCGACTTGCGCCGGCCCTTGCTGCGCAATGCAGCAAAACTGGCCAGCACCACCAGAATGGCGATCACCAGCGTGACAGTCTTGGCCAGAAAGCTGGCGTATTCGGTGAAAAACTCCACAGAGACTCCTTAGAACAGTGCGTGGTTTTACGGCACACGCGGGATGGCCCCAGCATACCCATGCGCCGCCTTGTCGACCAGTCGTGAAACCTTCGGCAACACCCCTGTAACGGGCATTTCAAACAAGCGTATGTTTTTTCATTGACAGCTAACCGCCATCCCCATAACCTCGCCAAACCTTCAACGTACCGGGAAGACGCGGACGTGGGCAGCATCTACTTGATTCGACATGGCCAGGCCTCCTTCGGTGCAGACGACTATGACGTGCTGTCGCCGACCGGCGTGCGCCAGGCTGAAATCCTCGGTCAGCATCTCGCTGAACTGGGCATTCGCTTCGATCGCTGCCTCGCCGGTGACCTGCGTCGCCAGCAACACACCGCCACTAGTGCACTGGAGCAATTCAGCGCCAAAGGCCTGTCGGTGCCGATCCTCGAAACCGACTCCGCGTTCAACGAATTCGATGCCGACGCGGTGATCCGCGCTCTGCTCCCGGCGATGCTGCCGGAAGAACCCGAAGCGCTCGACATCCTGCGCAACGCCGCGCAAAACCGTGGCGAGTTCCAGCGCATTTTCGCCCTGATCATCGAGCGCTGGCTGGCCGGCACCTACGACACCCCTGGCCTTGAAAGCTGGCAGGGCTTCGTCGAACGCGTACGCGCCGGGCTCCACCGGATTCTCGATCTGGCTCAAAAGCACCAGACCATCGCCGTGTTCACTTCCGGCGGCACCATTACTGCCCTGCTCCACCTCATTACGCAAATGCCTGCGAAACAGGCCTTTGAACTGAACTGGCAAATCGTCAACACCTCGCTCAACCAGCTGAAGTTCCGTGGTCGCGAGGTGGCCCTGGCTTCCTTCAACAGTCATGCACATCTGCAACTGTTGAAGGCTCCGGAACTCATCACTTTCCGCTGAGTACCGGACAACTGTGACCCTTGCTGTAACACCAGCACCATTACCCAAGAAAGGATCGAACCATGACCTCCGTAGCTGATGCCGTAAAAGCAATGCAAGCCAAGTTCAACCCAGCCGCCGCTGCCGGTCTGGATCTGGTCTTCGGTTTCAACATCACCGACGAAGACAAGCAGTACGCACTGATCGTCAAGGACGGTACTTGCGACATCCAGGAAGGCGAAAACCCGGATGCCAACTGCACGCTGGTACTCGACAGCCAGACCCTGAAAGACATCGTCAGCGGCGAAACCGACGGCATGCAGGCATTCATGGGCGGCAAGCTGCGCGTTGAAGGCGACATGATGCTGTCGATGAAACTGTCCGAGCTGTTCCCTTCGTAAGAAGCGGCTTGGTTATCTGCAAATCCCGTCCCTTGTGGCGGGATTTGTCGTTTCAGCGCCCGGCTTGTGTCTGGTAGTTGAGCGTCTGCTCAGCTAGCAGCCAAATCCTTCAACAACCGTGTATCCAGACCAAACCGCTCCTGCGAAACCATCCTGAATTGCCCCTCTGCCAGATCGCAGCTCACCAGCAAGTTCCAGGAATGGCGAGTTGCCACCGAGGGCACCAGTACGAACGGGTGCTCGGCCAACAAGGCGTCGGCGAATCGGCGCTGATTGGGCGAGGTTTTCATCGGGTGCAGCCAATGCGGATTGGGCACTTCTTCCGGTTGCACGATTCTGACGCTGGCTTCGTGGATGACCTCAAAACAGGTCAACACATGAGGCTCCTCGTCCAGTGCATCGAACCCGCCATGGGCGGCCACTTCGAGGATCGCCGTGGAGGGGTCGACTGACGCATAAACCACGCGTCGCCCGGGTGTATTCCAGCGGCCGCCACGGCGATTCGAACCCAGGCCGCGATCCCACGTATCGCTGTACATCTCGCGATCCAGTCGCCAGGCGTACCAGCGTTCATCCCAGGGCAAGGGATTCATTGATAAACCCCGTATTTGATCTGGTTCAGATATTCCTCGACCATCCTGAAGCCCAATGCGTGCCCGACCAGATCGAGCGGAACATGGCCGTAGAAATAGGTCGCAGATTGTTGCAGCCACGACTCGGCCTTGGCCTGGCGTGCGAACACTTCGGTGGCCAATTCCAGCGCAGCGGCGTATTGGTACGCGATGATGCTCTGCGGCGTGTCCAGGCGCACCGACGTGCCCTCTTTGAGCAGGCGCCGCACGGTTCTGACCGACCTTCCGGTGATGCGTTTGACCAGATCGCCACGCTGATAGAGCTCGCTGGAGGCGAGCATGTTAATGACGTCGTGCAGTTCAAACCCTTCGGTTGTGCAGCGCAGAATCAACATCGGGTCGTCGCCAGTGTCCTGCCCTCGCAGCAATAACTCGACCGGCTTGCCCTCGAGCTTCTTCAAGCCCATAAGCCGGGGCGCTTTGGCAGCGGGCATGGCGATGTCCTCCGAGGGGCATCTGGCGCGATCGTCGCGCCAGTAATGGCGAGGGGAGTAAGCCGGTGTGTGGCTTTCAAGCAGCGGAATTCGCATAGTGCCGTCCTTTGTCTGGGTTCCGAGCGATCGTGCGCTCGGTGACTTCAATGTCGGGACTGATGCTATAGGCCAGGCGTCCGACAACCAACCTGAAAAAGTCGTCAGAAATATCCCCTCATCTGCTGGAAACAGGCCCGTTTTCGTAGGAACTGAACGAAACGCCATGCTCGGCGGTGACTGCATTTGCCCTCACCCTGGCCCTCTACCACAGGAGAGGGAACTGTCAGTCCCCTCTCCCTCCGGGAGAGGGTTAGGGGTGAGGGCTTTTTTGTCCGTACAATGCGCCATCTGAAAACACCGGCCCACCCATGGACATCGATCTCGCTCGCACCTTTCTGGAAATTGTCCGCCATGGCAGCCTCGCCGCGGCGGCGCAGAAGCTGTTTGTCACGCAGACGGCAATCACCGCGCGGGTGCAGAAGCTGGAAAGCCAGCTCGGCAGCACGCTGTTCGTGCGTAACCGCGCCGGGGCGAAGCTGACGCCCAACGGCGAGGCCTTCGTGGTCTATGCCAATCAACTGGTGCAAACCTGGGAAGCCGCACGCCGCGACCTGCCGCTGCCCGAGGGCTATCACAACGTGCTGCACATCGGCGGCGAAGTCAGCCTGTGCAACCCGTTGATGCTCAGTTGGGCGGCGGAACTGCGCGAGAAGATCCCCGGTCACGCCCTGCGCATGGAAATCCGCGACGGTGAAAACCTGCTGCGCCAGCTCGAACTTGGCGTGCTCGACGCAGCCCTGGTCTATCAACCGGAATACTGGCCGGGCTTGCAGGTCGAGCAAGTGCTGGAAGAAAAACTGATTCTGGTGCGCGCGCCCGATCGTCCGGATCCCTACGTGTACATCGACTGGGGCCCGGACTTCCGCCGCCAGCACGACGCCGCGCTGCCGGAAAAAGCCAAGGCGCCGCTGAGCTTCAATCTCGGCCCGCTGGCCCTTCAATACATCCTCGAACACGGCGGCAGCGGCTACTTCCGGACCCGTGTGGTGCGCACCTATCTGGAAACCGGTGCGCTGGAGGCAGTGACCAAAGCCCCGGAATTCGGCTACCCGACCTACCTCGTCTACTCACGCGACCGTGACTCGGCAACCCTGCAGCAAGCCTTCGACCTGCTGCGCGAAGTGATCCGCACCGATGACGACTGGTCGCAGCGCTGGAATCCGTTGAGCTGACGCCGACGCTTTACACCGGATGATGGCGCAACTGCCATCAAGGTCGAGCCTGCACGAATGGCCGGATCGGCTACTCTGCCGGGTATCACAACGATACCCGCAGGTGAGGCAGTGAGGCAGACCACCGAGATGTTCCGCGAGCGCTACCGCGCGGCCGTTCATCCGCGCTACAACCCATGGCTGCATGGTGGGTTTGTGCTGGTGTTTGGTGTGCTGGCGATTGCCGGGTTCTGGAGCGGCGTGCAGCAGGTCAGCCCGCTGGAATGGCTGACGGTGCCGGTGACTCTGCTGTTGTTCAACTTCGGCGTGTACATGGTTCATCGTCATCTCGGCCACCACAAAAAGGCCTGGGCAAGAATGTTCTATGCCCGCCATGCCGGCGATCACCACAGTTTCTTCACCCCGGGTCACATGAGCTACGACAGCGCGCGCGACTGGCGGGTGATTCTGTTTCCGGCGTGGCTGGTCGTGATTCATACGCTGCTGATCACCCTCCCGCTGTGGTGGTTGCTGGCACAGGCCAACGCCAACGTCGCCGGGCTGTTCGGCGGCTGCATGGTGCTCGGCTATTTGATGTATGAGGTTTTTCACGCCTGTGAACATCTGCCGTCACATCATCCACTGGCGCGCCTGCCGTGGATTCGCCAGATGCGCCGCCTGCATGAACTGCATCACCGTCGCGAGCACATGCAAGCAAGCAATTTCAACATCGTTGTGCCGCTGATGGATTACCTGTTCGGCACGCTTTATCGCGAACCTGAAGACACCCTTCCGAGCCATTCGAGATTGCCCATGACCCGCATGCAGCACCAGATCGATATCGCTGGCGACCCGGTTGCCGTCCTCGCCTATGCCGCCAGCGTCAGTCGCTGGCCGGAGTGGCATCCCTCGTCACTGAAAATCGACGGCGCACAAGGGCCGCTGCATGCCGGTTCGCGTTTCGAGGAAGACATCAACGCCGGCGGGCGCAGCGGCCATTTGCGCTGGGAGGTCACCGAGTACCTGCCGGGCCGCCGCTGGTGCGCGCGGGCGCAGGGTGATCAGGGCTTGTCGTTGCACCTCACCTATGAATGCAGCGCCGAGGCTGGCGCGACGCGATTCGTGCGTACGCTGGATTATCGTTTCGACGGTTTCGCCCTGCGCATCGCCAATCGCTTGCTGCTCAAGCGGCGTATCGAGCGCGAGTCCGCCGCGTCATTGCTGGCGTTGCGCGACATGGCCACACAGTACCTGGCCTCAGCGAGGACGCACGCGTGAAGCTACGACATGGATTGTCATTGCTGGTTGTCATCGTTATCGGTTTTCTGTTGTTGATGCCGACCCGCGTCGAACCACTGGCCTGGACCCCACCGCCAGCACCATCGCTGAAAGAAGGCATCTACGCCGACAACCAGAAACTCAAAAGCGCGGTAAGGGTCGGCCCGAGCGATATCGAAGGGCCGGAAGCATTACTGCTGGAAGACGATTACCTCATCACCGGCCTGCATGACGGCCGACTGATCCGCACCAGCCTCGACGGCCAGGAGCGCAAAGTGCTGGCTGACACCGGTGGACGTCCGCTGGGCCTGGCGCGGCATCCCAACGGTTTGCTGGTAATCGCCGATGCGGTCAAGGGGTTGCTGTCCCTCGACGCGCAAGGTCGCTTGATTCCATTGAGCACCGAGGCCAACGGTCTGGTCTTCGGTTTCACCGACGACGTGGCGATCGACGAATCCGGGCATTACGCCTACTTCAGCGACGCCTCCAGCCGCTGGGGCTATGGCCACGACGGCGAGGCGATCATTGAGCACGGTGCTGACGGGCGTTTGCTGCGCTACGACTTTCAGACCGGCAAGACCAGCGTGTTGCTGGACAAATTGCAGTTCGCCAATGGCGTAACTCTCGGCCCGGATGACGCCTATGTGCTGGTCAATGAAACCGGCGCCTACCGCATCAGCCGCTATTGGCTAAGCGGACCGCAAGCCGGCACCCATGATGTATTCATCGACAACTTGCCGGGGCTACCGGATAACCTCGCGTTCAATGGCAGCAATCGTTTCTGGGTGGCCTTGTATGCGCCGCGCAATGCCTTGCTCGATGGCACCGCCGAGCATCCGTTCGTGCGCAAGATGATCGTTCGGGCGCTGACCGTGCTGCCGAAACCGGTGGAGAAACGCGGCTTTGTTTTGGGGCTGGATCTGCAGGGCAAGGTGATCGCCAATCTGCAGGATGCGAGCAGCGGTAATTATTCGCCGATTACCACGGTGCGCGAGTATGGGGAGTGGTTGTATTTCGGCTCGTTGAGGGCGCGGCATATGGCGCGGATGCCGTTGGAGGCGGCTCTGAAGTGAGCCCTCTGGGTCCATGTTGAATGGACTGGCGTTATCGCTGGCAGGCTAGCTCCCACAGGGTTCCTGGTCGGTCACAAAATCTGTTTGCAACACATTCCACTGTGGGAGCCAGCCTGCTGGCGATAGCGGTTGTCAGTTGCTGGATCTGTCGAACTTCTCGGGATCTTCATCCTCGGGCAATTCTTCCACGGGTTTCTCGGGACGCGCGGTGGTGTGCGCCGGGCTGTTCGGTTCGGGACGGGTTGGAATCGGGTCGAATCCGCCCTGCTCCTCACTGGGAAATTTGGGGTCGTTCATAAGGCACCTCGCCAAGAGTCGGGTTTGGAGGACTCTGAATATTCGAGGTGCCATTGCCGAGGGTCGTTCCGGTCAGTCAGTGACCGCCGGTCGGCGACTTATTGGCCCGTCAGCGGTTGCCCGGCCAATTGGGCGACGATCTGTTCCTTGACGATCACACGCTTCTCTTTGAGCTTTTTCAGCTCGTCGTCAGTGGGGGCGTCGGACTGGGCGTTCTCGGCCTCGACGACCGCTTTATCGACATCGAAATACTTGTTGAGCAGCGAATCCAGCTTCGGATCCTCGGAGCGTTTTTGCTCGATCTCTTCCTTCTTGCAACCCAGGTCCTGATACAGATCATGTGAAACCGGCATGAAACACCTCCATCAATTGATCGACAACCAACGCGACCGATGCGCTGGTTCGTTATCAGCATGGCCTCACCCGCAGGCGTCTGTCGACACCCTGTCAGACCAGCGGTTGCCGTTCGTCGCCCTGTCGTAAATGCGATAAAACCTTTGGCGGGTGTGTTCGCTCCATTGGTTAACGCTCACAAAAACCTGCGTGGAGATACCCAATGGACGGATTCAACCTGCGTCATCTCGCTCTGGCTGTTGCACTGTCTGCCGGCATGGGCAGCGCCTTTGCCGCGACTGACAATGACTTTGTCGATAACGCCGCCGCCGGTGGCATCGCCGAAATCGAAACCAGTCGCCTGGCCCTGGAAAAAAGTCAGTCCGCAGACATCAAAGCCTTCGCCAACCAGATGATCACTGATCACAGCAAGGCCAACGATGAGCTGGCGGCGATTGCCAAAGCCAACGACATCGAGGTTCCTGACACCACGACCCTGACCAAACAGGCCAAGGCAAAGATTCTCGACATGCGCGACGAATCCTTCGATGCGGCCTATGCCAACAATCAGGTCATGGCGCACCAGGAAACCATCGAGCTGTTCAAGAAACAGGCGAACACCGTGACCGATGACAAGGCCAAGGGGGCGACAGAACTGAAGGCCTTCGCGCAAAAAATGCTGCCTGCGCTGGAGAAGCATCTGACCCATGCCAAAGAGCTGCAAGCCAAGTATCCGAGCAAATAAACGCCCGGGCGATAAAAAGCCGCATCCATGGATGCGGCTTTTTTTTGGGTGCGGCGATCAACCCCCGTCGGTGTCGATGTCGGCATCCGTGCTCTCGCCCGGCGCAGGTCTGTCCGGATCGGGCTTGAAGCCGGGGCTGAAGTCGTTGCTGTTATCGTTGTGATGCTGCTTCTGATCGACCTCGGCAGCAGCGCTGTCCGCCTGTCCTTCTTCAGCCGGCGCGGGGGTATTTTGCCCTGGTGTTTGCGGGTCGATGGCCGGGTCGTTGCGATTGATCGATTCCGCGGACTGATTTTGCGTTTGCGGCGCTTGCTCGTTCATATCCACCTCATTCATAGTCCTGCCTCCTTCTTCCAGCACGACTGGAAAACGTCGGGCATGCAGATTCGAAGCCTGACGCCGTAGATTCGTTCAAAACATCGTTGCCTGCTGCCACGCCGACTAGAGTTACCGGGGCGTTCGACGCGGCAGGCAGAAAAATTCACCGCTGGATGAACAACTATTTCAAGCGGCAAATGTCAGTCAATTCGCGCCGGCCATTTCGCCACGCCGGCCCCTTACGTAACGGAGCGACACGCACATGGCAGCCCTGCAGAACAGCACAGTCGAAGCAATCAAGAACAACCAGACTCAACTGTTGAACGAATGGACCAAACGCCTCGAAGCCAGCGGCGCGACGCGCAATCTCAAAGAACATGACATCGCACAGCAAACCCGCGACTTGCTGGGCCTGCTGCTGGCCGGCCTGGAAAATGGCAACGGCAGCAAGATCGCCGCCGCCGGCTGGGAAGACACCCGTCAGTTCCTTGAAAAGCTCTCGCAAAGCCGCGCCCTGCTCGGCCAGGATTCCCAGCAGACCGCCAACTTCATCTTCGCGTTGAAGGGCCCGCTGTTCGCCCTGCTGCAAAATCATTATCAGGATCAGCCGGCACTGCTGGCCGAGCAATTGCTGGAAATTTCCGAACTGATGGACACGGTCGGCATGCACACCATCGGCACCTTCCAGAAATCCCGCGAAGCAGTGATCAAGCGTCAGCAGGAAGAGCTGCTCGAACTGTCGACCCCGGTGGTCAAGTTGTGGGACGGCGTCCTCGCCCTGCCAATGATCGGCACCCTCGACTCGCAGCGCACGCAAGTGGTGATGGAATCGTTGCTGCAACGCATCGTCGACACCGGTTCGGAAATCGCCATCATCGACATCACCGGCGTGCCGACTGTGGACACCCTGGTCGCCCAGCACTTGCTGAAAACCGTCACCGCGATTCGCCTGATGGGTGCCGACTGCATCATCAGTGGCGTGCGCCCGCAGATCGCACAAACCATCGTGCACCTGGGCCTGGACCTGCAAGGCGTGGTCACCAAAGCCAATCTGGCCGATGCATTGAAGCTGGCCCTGACACGCCTGGGCATCACCCTCGGCAAAGCGGTCTGACCGATGGAACGTATTCCGATTCTTCAAATGGGCGATCTGCTGCTGGTGACCATTCAGGTCGACATGCATGACCAGCTCGCCCTGACCCTGCAGGACGATCTGTCCGAACGCATCAGTCGTACCTCGGCGCGCGGCGTGTTGATCGACATTTCCGCGCTGGACATGGTCGACTCGTTCATCGGGCGCATGATCGGCACGATTTCCGGATTGTCGAAAATCATGGATGCCGAAACCGTGCTGGTCGGCATGCAACCGGCGGTGGCGATCACCCTCGTTGAGCTGGGCATGACCTTGCCCGGCGTCAGCACCGCGTTGAACGTCGAGCGTGGAATGAAACTGCTGCAGGATCGAGTGCGCCTGCAATGACCGTGCGCAGCAGTGGTACTCAACCCATTCTCATTGAACAGGACGTAGTGCTGGCCCGCCAGACCACGCGCAAGCTCGCCACTGAATGCGGCATGCGCCTGATCGACCTGACCAAACTGGTGACCGCCGTCAGCGAGTTGGCGCGTAACACCATGGTCTACGGCGGCGGCGGCGACATGGACTGGCAGATCCTCGAGGAAAACGGCCGGGTCGGCTTGCGTCTGACGTTTCGCGATGAAGGCCCGGGCATCCCCGACATCAAACTGGCGATGACCGACGGCTGGACCTCCGGCAGTGGCCTGGGCCTTGGCCTGACCGGTGCCAAGCGGCTGGTCAATGAGTTCGAACTTGACACTGAGCCCGGCAAAGGCACGCGCATAACGATCACCCGATGGACATGAATATTGCCGGGTCGTTGACCCAGGTTTTGCCGATCGAGGACAGCAGCCAGATCGGTCACGCGCGGCGCACCGCGCAGAAACTCGCCGAGCAGCATGGTTTCGATGAAAACGATGCCGGCCGTGTCGCACTGGTCGCGACGGAACTGACCAGCAATGTGCTCAAGCATGCCCAGCGCGGTGAGTTTCACCTGCGGGTACTGGCGCGACCGGGCAACGGCTTCGGCATCGAAATGCAGACAGTAGATCGGGCCCAGGGTTTTGATCTAGATGCGTGTCTGGCCGATGGCTTTTCCACCGGCGGCACACAAGGCATTGGTCTCGGGGCGGTATCTCGGCAGACCGACGCGTTCGATGTCTACGCTGACCACCGTGGCGCCGTGCTGTTGGCGCGGATCTTCCCTCGCAGTGATCGTCAGGCGGATATCCGTTTTGGCGTCAGCCAGCATTCGCTGCATGCCGATCCTGCGTGCGGCGATGTCTGGCACCTGACGTATGAAGCGTCGCGGATCAGCGCGCTGGTGATTGACGGCCTGGGTCATGGCGAAGACGCCGAACGTGCAGCTTTGGCCGGGGCCCGGGCGTTCGCCCGAGCGCCGTTTGCCGATCCGATGATGTTGATGGAAGATCTGCATCAAGACATGCTCGGCACCCGCGGCGGCGCCGTAGCGTTCGCCCAGTTCGACAGTCAGCGCAATGGCCTGACGTTCGCCGGTGTCGGTAATATCGGTGCCAGCCTGCTGGACCCGGAAAAATCGCGCGGCCTGGCCTCGCACCCCGGCATCGTCGGTGCTCAATACCGAAAAGCCAAACCTTTTGACTATGCTCACGTGAACGGACATTTATTGATCATGTACAGCGACGGCTTACAGTCCCGTTGGAACCTGAAAGACTACCCCGGCCTGGTGCATCGCCATCCCGCCGTGATAGCCAGCGTGTTGCACCGCGACTTTTGTCGTGGCCGCGACGACGTTACGGTGCTGGTCGTCGCGCTGGAGGCCAGCCATGGCTGAATCGACCGATTTGAGCCACGCCGAACAGCTTGCGCTCATCGACCAGTTGCAGCGCGAAACCAGCGCGCTGCGCGAAGAACTCGATGAAACCAATCAGGGTGTGCTGGCGCTGTACGCCGAACTCGACACCCAGGCCGAAGAGCTGCGTCAGGCGTCGGATCTGAAAAGCCGTTTCCTGTCGTACATGAGCCACGAATTCCGCACGCCGCTGGGTTCGATCCTGAGCATCAACAGTTTACTGGCCGACGAACTCGACGGCCCGCTCAGCCCGGAACAGCACAAGCAGGTGGCGTTCGTCAGCACCGCTGCCCGCGAACTGAGCGACATGGTCGATGACCTGCTCGATCTGGCAAAGATCGAGGCCGGACGCATCACTATTTCTCCGGCCTGGTTCGACATGTTCGACCTGTTCTCGGCCCTGCGCGGAATGTTCCGGCCGATCGTCGATGCTTCAGCGGTCGACCTGATTTTCGAAGAACCGCGTGGCCTGCCGCGCCTGTACACCGACGACAAGAAGCTCGGGCAGATTCTGCGCAACTTCATCTCCAACTCGCTGAAGTTCACCACTCGCGGTGAAGTGCGAGTGTCGGCGCGCATGGAAGGCGAAGACCGTGTGCGCTTCGCCGTCAGCGATACCGGCATCGGCATCGCGGCGGAGCTGCATGACACCCTGTTCGAAGATTTCTCTCAAGTCGATTCGCCGTTGCAGAAACGCCTGCGCGGCACCGGTCTGGGCCTGTCACTGTGCAAGCGTTTCGCCGCGTTGCTGGGCGGCGAAGTCGGCGTCGAAAGTACGCCGGGCGTCGGCTCGACGTTCTTTGTCATCATCCCGCTGGCGATCGCTCTGGAGAACGTCGATGAATCGTGACATCCGCCTGTTGATCGTCGATGACAACGTTGCCACCCGTTATGCGCTGCGCCGGCGCCTTGAGCGCCACGGTTATACGGTGCTGGAAGCCGGCACCGGCAGCGACGGCCTGGCCCTGATCGAGAGTGAAGCACTCGATGCGTTGATCCTCGACGTCAACCTGCCGGACATGAGCGGTTTCGATATCGTTCGCCTGCTGCGTGCCGACCCGCGTACGGCGCTGCTGCCAGTGATCCATGTGTCGGCGGCATCGATCCAGACCGGCGACATCATCACCGGCCTCGACGCGGGCGCCGATGCCTATCTGATTCACCCGGTCGACCCCGACGTGCTGCTCGCCACCCTGCGCACCTTGCTGCGGGTACGCGACACGGAAAACGCCTTGCGCGAAAGCGAGGCGCGCTTTCGCGAAATCTTCGCCAACGTCTCGGCGCCGATTGCGGTGCTCGATGCCAGCCTCAAAGTGCATGAGTGCAACCATGCGTTCGCCCAACTGATCGTCGACAACCGTAACCCGCTGGCCCTGCAGGAATGCTTCGCCGAGGATCAATCGACGATCCTTGACGAATTGCGTATGCGCCTGGTGGACGGCGAGCGCTGGAAAGGCACGCTGAACATGCGCGTGCAGGGTGAGATTCGCGAAACGCAGTGGCAGATCTCGCCCTATCGCACGCCGGAACTGAGCCTGGTGTTCGTCGAGGATGTCACCGAGCACCGCCACCGTGAGCGCTCGCACCTGGCGCAACTGGACGACACCACCACGCAACTGGCCAAGGAAGTCGCCGAGCGCGTGCGCGCCGAAGCGCAATTGCTGCAAGTGCAGAAAATGGACGCCTTGGGCAAACTCACCGGCGGCATCGCCCACGACTTCAACAACCTGCTGACCGGGATCATCACCAGTCTGGAACTGATTCAGAAGCGCATCGCCGATGAGCGTCTGGACAAAGTCCAGTTCTATACCGAAGCCGCGCTCAACTCGGCGATGAGCGCGGCCTCGCTGACCCATCGCCTGCTCGCGTTTGCCCGTCAGCAACCGCTCGACACGCGGCCGGTGGACATCAACGAGCACGTTCGCTCGCTTGAAGAGCTGCTCGTGCGCACCATCGGCGAGCGCATCACCCTCAAGCTGGAACTGACCAATAAACCGGCGATTGCCCTGGTCGACCCGGTGCAGCTGGAAAGCGCAGTGCTGAACCTGGTGATCAACGCCCGCGATGCCCTGCCCTCGGGCGGCAATATCTGGGTGAATACGTACGCCGCCTATTCCCATGGCGATCCGAATCTGGCCGATGGCGCGTACGTGGCCCTGTCGGTGCGTGACGATGGCACTGGCATCGAACACAACGTGATCGACAAAGTGTTCGAACCGTTCTTCACCACCAAACCGCTGGGTCAGGGCACCGGGCTGGGCCTGTCGACGATTTACGGTTTTGCCCGCCAGTCTGGCGGTGACGCGCACATTCGCAGCGTTGCCCGGCGTGGCACTGAAGTGACCATCATGCTCCCCGGCACCAACGACCCGACCGGGGCCGACACACCGGCGCCCTTGCCCGACGCCACAGGCAGCGGCGAGCACGTGCTGATCGTCGAAGACATGGCCACGGTGCGGTTGTTCGTCACCGAAGTGCTGGAAGATGCCGGTTATCGTTGCACTCAGGCGGTCGATGTCGAATCGGCGCTGGAGCGTTTGCAGAATGATCCGTCAATTCAATTGCTATTGACCGACGTCGGCCTGCCGCGCATGAGCGGGCGGGAACTGGCCGATGTCGCCCGCGGCTGGCGCGAAGGCTTACCGATCCTGTTCATGACCGGCTACGCCGAAACCGCGCTCAACCGCCAGGTGTTCCTTGGCACGGGCATGGACATGCTGGTCAAACCGTTCCAGATAAACGAACTGCTCGACAAGGTTCGCCGCACGCTGGATGGCGCCTGAGCTGATGCCATCGCTGGCAAGCCAGCTCCCACACAGTTTTGCAGTGGTGCAGGAATAGCCGACACCCCCCTTTCCCTGTGGGAGCGAGCCTGCTCGCGAAGCATTGTGTCAGCTGCAGATGAGTTGGCTGGACGGACGCCTTCGCGAGCAGGCTCGCTCCCACAGGGATCGCCGGCGTGCACCAATTTTCGGCTACACCAAGGATTACTGTGGGAGCTGGCTTGCCAGCGATGGCGCGAGTCCAGGCGCCGCCGTCATCGGTTCAAGGCACGGGCAAGAAACGCCGCCGTTTTGCTTTTCTTGCTGGCGGCGACTTTTTGCGGTGTGCCGACGGCGACGATTCTGCCGCCCTGATCCCCGGCGCCCGGGCCGATGTCGATCACCCAGTCACTCTGCGCGACCACGCGCATTTCATGCTCGACGACGATCACCGTGTGCCCTGCCGTCACCAGCGTATCCAGTTGCTCCAGCAGCCTGTCGACATCGCGCGGGTGCAATCCGGTGGTCGGTTCGTCGAGCACATACAAGGTCGCGCCGCGCTGGTTGCGCTGCAATTCGGTGGCGAGTTTGATGCGCTGCGCTTCACCGCCGGACAATTCGGTGGCCGGCTGGCCGAGGCGCAGGTAACCGAGGCCGATATCGCGCAGCACTTCCAGCGAACGACGAATCGCCGGTTGCTCGGCAAATACCGCCACCGCTTCATCGACGGTCAGTTGCAACACCTGGGCGATGCTCAAGCCTTGCCAGACAATCGCCAGGGTCTGCGGGTTATAGCGCGCGCCATGACAGGTCGGGCACGGCGCGTAAACGCTGGGCATGAACAGCAACTCGACACTGACAAACCCCTCACCTTCGCAAGTGGCGCAGCGGCCCTTGGCGACGTTGAAAGAAAACTGCCCGGCGTCGTAACCCTCGGCGCGCGCCGCATGGGTGCCGGCAAACAATTTGCGTACGTTATCGAACAGCCCGGTATAGGTCGCCAGATTGGAGCGTGGCGTGCGACCAATCGGCCTCTGATCGACTTGCACCAGACGCTTGATCGATTCCAGCCCTGCCGTGACCTGGCCGCCGCTGATCTGCGGTGCATCGTCTTCGAGGCTGAGTTCTTCCGGCTCGGCCTCCACCGTCGGCCGCCCCAGTTGCGCACCGACCAGTTCGAGCAAGGCCTGACTGACCAGGCTCGACTTGCCGGAGCCGGAAACGCCGGTCACCGAGGTAAAACAGCCCAACGGAAATTCGGCACTGAGGTTGTTCAGATTGTTGCGGGTGATGCCCTCGAGTTTCAGCCACGCCGAGGGTTTGCGTGCGGCGCGTGGTGGACGCTGCGCTTCGCCGAACAGATAGGGCCGGGTCTGCGACAACTCGACCTCGGCCAGACCGGCCGGCGGGCCGCTGTACAACACCTGACCGCCCTTCTCGCCCGCAGCCGGGCCGACGTCGATCAGCCAGTCGGCGCGGCGCATGGTCTCGACATCATGCTCGACCACGAACAGCGTGTTGCCATCCGCCTTCAGACGCTGCAAGGCCTCGAACAGCGCCTCGCCATCGGCCGGATGCAGGCCGGCGGAGGGCTCGTCGAGCACGTAAATCACCCCGAACAGCTGCGAGCCCAATTGCGTCGCCAGGCGCAAGCGCTGCAACTCGCCGGACGACAGCGTCGGCGTGCTGCGCTCCAGCGCCAGATAACCAAGGCCCAGATCGGTCAGGGTGCTGACCCGCTCCAGCAAATCCTCGGCGATGCGCTGCGCGGCAATGCGCTTCTCCAGCGACAGGTTCGGCGTGTGCCGCACATCGGGAGCGCTGGCGTGACCGCTGGCGCCGTGGGCCACGCGCTGCTGGCGGGCCTCGCGGGTTTGCGCATGACTGAGGGTGTCGCTGCTTTCTTCAGCCTGCTCCAGATAATCCGCCGCCGCGACCGGGCGCAACACCTCTGCCAGTTGCAGCAACGGCATCTGCGACAACGCACCGATGTCATGCCCGGCAAACGTCACCGACAACGCCTCACGCTTCAGGCGTTTGCCTTCACACAACGGGCACGGGCTGCCGAGCATGAACTGCGAAACGCGCTTTTTCATCAGCGCACTTTGCGAGTGGGTGAAGGTGTGCAGGATGTAGCGACGGGCGCCGGTGAAAGTGCCTTGGTAACTCGGTTCCATCTTGCGTTTGAGGGCGACGCGGGTTTCTTCCGGGGTCAGCCCGGCGTACACCGGAACCGTCGGGGTTTCTTCGGTGAACAGAATCCAGTCGCGCTGCTTTTTCGGCAGTTTCTTCCATGGAATGTCGACATCGATACCCATGGTTACGAGGATGTCGCGCAGGTTCTGTCCCTGCCACGCCAGCGGCCACGAGGCCACCGCGCGCTGGCGGATGGTCAGGTTCGGATCCGGCACCATCAGCGCCTCGGTGACTTCATAAACCCGCCCCAACCCATGACACTCCGGGCAGGCGCCCTGCGGGGTATTCGGCGAAAAATCCTCGGCGTACAACATCGGTTGCCCCGGCGGATAACTGCCGGCGCGCGAATAGAGCATGCGGATCAGGCTCGACAACGTGGTCACGCTGCCTACCGAAGAACGCGTACTCGGCGTGCCGCGCTGTTGCTGCAAAGCGACGGCGGGCGGCAGGCCTTCGATGGAGTCGACATCCGGCACGCCGACCTGATCGATCAGACGCCGAGCATAAGGCGCCACCGATTCGAAATAGCGCCGCTGTGCCTCAGCGTACAGCGTCGAAAACGCCAGCGATGATTTGCCCGAACCGGACACCCCGGTGAACACCACCAAGGCGTCGCGCGGAATGTCGACATCGACGTTTTTCAGGTTGTGTTCGCGGGCGCCGCGAACGCGGACCATGCCGGCGGGCGCTTTGGAGCTGCGTTTGGAAGTCATCGGCCTGCCTTACTGAAGGAGTGTGCAACGCTCAACTGCTGAGGACCGCGCGGATTGTCTGCAGCAGCGCTTGCGGACTGTAGGGTTTGCCGAGCAGATGGGTGTCGGGGCTGAGCTGGTGATTGCGCGAAATGATGTCGCGGGTGTGCCCGGACGTGAACAGCACCGCGACCGGCGGCGTCTGTACCTTGGCCCAGGCGAACAGATCGGAGCTCTTGATCAATCCCGGCATGACCACATCAGTGAAAATCAGATCGACTTCAGTGCCTTCAAGCAGTGTCTGCATCGCCACGTCGCCATTGCCGGCGGTGACCACGCGATAACCTTCCTCACGCAGCAATTCGACCACCGAGGTGCGCACGGCATCGTTGTCCTCGACCACCAGAATCGTCTCGTTGCCGCCGCTCTGCTGGCGTTGCAGGTTCGGCGATTCGTCGAGGATCGGGCGCAGACTGCGCGGGAAATACAACTGCACCCGCGTACCCTCGCCGATCCGGCTGTCGATCTCGACATGGCCGCCGCTCTGTTTGACGAAACCGAAGACCATGCTCAGGCCAAGCCCGGTGCCCTGACCATCGGCCTTGGTGGTGAAAAACGGCTCGAACACTTGCTCGAGAATGTCCGGCGGGATACCCGCGCCGCTGTCGCTGACCGCGACCCGCACGAAGTCGCCGGGACTGATGCCTTTACCGGCACAGAACGCGCTGTCGAGCTGGACGTTGGAAGCACTGAGGCCGATCACGCCCTCGCCTTGCATGGCATCGCGGGCGTTGATCGCCAGGTTGAGAATGGCGTTTTCCAACTGGTTGCGGTCGACGTAGACATGCCACGGTGCTGGCGGCAATTGCACGTCGATCTGAATGGTTTCGCCGAGGGCGCGCTGGAGCAATTCGCCGACGCCCTCGAAGATCTGCTGCGGGTTGCATACCGCCGGCGACAACGGCTGGCGCCGGGCAAACGCCAGCAGTTGCGAAGACAGCTTGGCGCCGCGCTCGACCGCTGCCAGCGAAGCACCGACGCGGCGCTGCACATTGGCGTTATCTGGTTCGTGACGTGCGAGCAGATGCAGGTTGCCAGCGATCACTTGCAGCAGATTGTTGAAATCGTGAGCGACGCCGCCAGTCAATCCGCCGATCGATTCGAGCTTCTGCGACTGGCGCAACTGCTCTTCAGCCGCGAGGCGCGCCTCGACCTCTTCGGCCACACGCTGTTCCAGATTGCGCGTGAACTTGAGCAGGGATTCTTCGGCGTTCTTGCGTTCATGAATGTCGATCAGCACACCCGGAAAGCGCAGCGGCGCGCCGTCTTCGTCGAATTCGCAAGCACCGCTGGCCAGCACCCACAGGTAACTGCCATCGCTGCGCAACACCCGGTATTCGGCGTTATACGGCTCACCGGTCTGCACCGAATGAGCAACACGCTCCTGCACCCAGGCGAGGTCATCGGGATGAATGCGTGAGTCGGCAATGTCCTGGGCCAGATTGCTCAGGTCCTGGTCCGGTGGATAGGAGAAGGTCCGGGTGAAGCGTTCATCGGCCGACAGCCGGTTGTTTTTGATGTCCCAGACAAACGAGCCGAGCAACGCCCCGGCATTCAGCGCCAGCCGCACCCGCTCGTTATCGGCGCGGTAGGCGTTCTCCGCTTCCTGACGCAGGCGTTCGGAGATCACCAGCTCGGTGGTTTCCACCACCATTGCCATCACGCCGGCGGGCGCGCCTTCATCATTGGCCACCGGGCTGTAATAGAGATCGAGCCAGACGTCTTCCGGGACGCGGTCACGCAACAGCACGAGGAGTTTGTTGCGGTAGGACAGCGTGCCGCCCGCCAGGCAGGTATCGACCACGTTGCGATTGAATTCGGCGACTTCTGGCCAGCCCAATTCGACTGGCGCGCCAAGCAGGTAAGGATGGCGTCCCCCGGCAAACTGCGAATAGGCGTCGTTGTAGACCATGTAACCGGCGCGCCCCCAAAGCATCACCATTGGCAATGGCGAGGCCAGCATCAGTTGTACCGCGCTGCACAGGCTCGCCGGCCAGCTATGCAACGGGCCCAGCTCGGTGTGGCGCCAGTCGAACGCCCGAATGCGCTCGGCCATTTCGCCTTTCCAGCCGTCACAACCGTAGCTCTCGGATAAAAACTGCATCGATTGACTCGGAGTCCTGTGGTGAGTGCCCGATCTGTCGCGACGCCGGAACGACGCGACGCTCGTGTGTTTCGAGCGTCTTCGGTCGCATTGGTTTCATCAGAGATTAGCCGATTTGTGGGCGTGCAGCCGACTAGACGCCGATCAAGTGCTTGAGCGGGTGGTAGCCGGTTTTCATTTTCGCGGCGACGTCGAGAATGGCTTTCTCGATACCGTTCAGATGGGTGCAGGTCAGTTCGATGGCAGCGCTCTGGTTGCCGGCCTCGATGTGCTCGATCAGACGCAAATGCTCGTCGTCGCGGCAGACTTCATGGCTGTCGTCATCCAACGCAGCAGCGTATAGCGAGGCGCGGGAAATCAGTTTCTGGAACCAATCGAGCAGCACCGGGTTGTTCAGGCTGCGCGCCAGTTTGAGATGGAATTCACCGAGCAGGTAAATCAGCCGTTCGTGATCGCCCGCCGCGTGGGCTTCGTCTTCGAGCAGCAGGTGCGCGCGCAGGTCCTGCATCGCCGCCGGGTCTTTGCGTCGGCACAGTTCGGTGACGATGCCGATCTCGATCAGACGGCGGGTTTCGAACAGCGAGCGCAGCTCTTCGTTGCTCGGCAACGACACCGATGCGCCCTTGTTGGGCTCCGTGGTGACCAGCCCTTCGGCTTCCAGTTGCTTGAGCGCCGCGCGCACCGAGGTGCGGCTGACATTGAACAGCTCGGCCAGCGAGGCCTCGCCCAGTTTCATCCCCGGACGCAGCGAACGCTTGCTGATCGCCTGGTAAACCCCTTGGTAGACGCGGTCGACCGTGGTCTCCGGTTTCTTGTCGGTCATACGAACACTCCTTTGGCGTCGGTTGGCCCGAGGCGCAGAATATCGACTTTGGCGTCAGGATACAGGGGTTTCGATGGGGAGATGTCTGCGCGGCTGGTAGCGGCAGCTGGTTGATCGTTCCCACGCTCCGCGTGGGAATGCATCCCGTGACGCTCCGCGTCACAGTGGACGCAGAGCGTCCATGGCGGCATTCCCACGCAGAGCGTGGGAACGATCACCGGTCGTGGCTCAGTCGGTGCCGTATTTCGGCGAACGCGGGCCGTACAGCAGGCCTGCCGGGTGGCCAGCGGAAAGCAGACGATTGCTCGCCACACCGGCAATCGGGTAGCCGGCGTCGGTGGAGCTGTTGATGATCTGCTTCACGGCGGCGGTGATCAGCATGCCGATCAGACCGCCACCACCGTTGTTGCCACCCTCTTCGCTCGACGCGCGCGCCGTACCGGTCCACAGCGTCGTGCCGCTTTTCAGGTCGACCAGTTTCGCCGTCGCGGTCACTGCGGTTTCGCTGCTGATCACCATGTAGCGAGTGCCGTATTCGGTCACGGTGATGTACAGCGCTGCGTCCGCACCGAAGATTTCCTGCAGTTTGTTCGGCGGTGCCTGATGGATGTCATCGGGCGTGGTCATACCGTTCTGGCGGAAGGTTTCGTCGACCAGGGTGATCGGCAGGACGTAGTAACCGGCCTCGGCCAGCGGGAACGTCACTTGCGACAGCAGGCTGTAGGAAGCCTTCACGTCCGGCGAGGTATTGAGCGGCGGCAGCACCAGAATGGTTTTCGGGCGCGCCTGTTTGTAGGCCGAGTAATCCACGGTTTTAGGCGCGACGCAGCCACCCAGCACGGTCAGGGCCAGACCGGCAATCAGCCATTTGCAGGTACGCGAGATCATTGGGTGACTCCGGCCTTGGCATTTTTAAGCAAAAAGTCCATGTACGTGCCGGACTCGGGAAACAGCGTTTTTTCCGTGTTGAACTGCTGCACCATCTGATCGTCCTTGCCCATGCTCAGATAGAGCAGGCCCAGGTGCGCGTGGTAGCCCGGCGGTACGGCTTTGCCGGTCGAGCGGATTTTTTGCAGGTCACGTTCCAGCGCTTCGGCTTGGGCTTCTTTCGGCTCTTCGCCTTTGAAGTACTCGTAGACCTGCGGCTCGTAGCCTTCCCACTGGTACAGGGTTTTCGGCGCGGCACAACCGGCCAGCAGCGTGCTGGCGGCCAGGGTCAGCGCCAGCAACGGGCGCGACAGATTCAGCTTCATGGGTGTTGCTCCTTGCAATGGGCGTCGATCAGTTGCCCGGTTTCCAGGCACCGGCGTTCATGCCATCGACCAAGCGATTGATCGCCTCGCGCATGGCCAGATCCAGTACTTTGCCGTTGAGGGTGGAGTCGTAGGCAGCAGTGCCACCGAAGCCGATGATTTCGCGGTTGGACAAGGCGTACTCGCCGGCGCCCTGGGTCGAATAGACCACTTCCGAAGTACTGATATTGACGATGTTCAGGTTGACCTTGGCGTAGGCGACCTGGGTCTTGCCGCGACCGAGAATGCCGAACAACTGGTGGTCGCCGGTTTCTTTGCGGCCGAACTCGGTGACGTCTCCAGTGACCACGTAATCAGCGCCTTTCAACCGTTGGGCCTGGCCCTTGATGGTGGCTTCCTGCTGGATCTCGCCCATGTTGTCGCGGTCCAGCACGCTGAAGCGGTTGGTCTGCTGCAAGTGAGTGATGAGGATGGTCTTGGCCTGGCCGCCGAGACGGTCGACGCCGTCGGAGAAGATGCCGCGCATGTAGCTGGAACGGTTGTCGAACTTGCCCACGGCCATTGGCACGCGAACGCCGGTCCAGACCTGAGTGGCGCTTTCGACCTTGGCCACCGGCAGCGCGCGGGAGCTTTCGGTGGCGCAGCCGGACAGCGTGGTGGCCAGCGTGCCGAGCACGGCAATCGCAACGCCTGAGACCAACATCCGAGAGATCATTCTCACTGAGTATTTCCTTCTTGAAAAACGGGGTGTCCCGGCACGGCAAAGCGCTGGGCAGCGGAAAAGGGCCGGCATTATGACAAAGTGCCATCACTCATGACAGGATTTTTTGGCGTCAATAAACAGGCTGGGCATCCAGGGGTAATAAAAGCCATGTGAGAGTGGGCTTGCTCACGAAGGCGTGAATCAGGCGACGACTATGTTGAATGACAGGTCGCTTTCGCCAGCAGGCTGGCTCCCACAGGGTTCGCTGTTTGGACCAGGGTCGGGTTGATCAGTGGAAATCCCGGCTCTGCACGCGAATGCCGTTGAGCAGAGGGCTCAGGTCACTCAGGCGACCGGCGATCAAGTGCCGCACTTCGCCCTCGCGTTCCCAGCGGCCATCGACCCTCAGCAATTGCGATCCAACAAGAACTTGCCGTTGACGCTCGGCCAGATCGCGCCAGACCACCACATTGACGTTGCCGAACTCGTCTTCCAACGTCACGAACGTCACCCCGCTGGCAGTACCGGGACGCTGGCGCCCGGTCACCAACCCGGCCATGCTCACTGGCCGGCCATGTTCGACATCCAGCAGTTCCCGCGAGCTGCGGCAGCGCAAGGCTCGCAATTCGCCGCGCAACAGTGCCAGCGGATGCGGCCCCAATGTCGTGCCGACGGTGGCGTAGTCAGCGTTCAGATCCTCGCCGACGCTGGGTTTGGGCAAGAGCACTTCCGGCTCTTCCTGACTGGGCAATCCGGCAAACAGCCCCAACTGCTTCTGCACCCCCGCCACTTCCCAGCGCGCCCGATGCCGATGCCCGGCCAGGCCACGCAAGGCCCCGGAGTCGGCAAGCAAGGCTTGCGCGCGGCTGTCGAGCGCCGCACGCTCGCCCAGATCGGCAACATCGGCGAACGCTCCACGCGCCCGCGCCGCTTCGATGCGCCGAGCGTCGTCCTCGCGAAAGCCCTTGATCATGCGCAAACCCATGCGAATCGCCGGTTGTGGCCCGGTGGTGGTTTCCAGGCTGCAATCCCAGTCGCTGGCACGTACGTCGACCGGGCGAATCTGCAATTGATGGCGACGCGCGTCCTGCAGAATCTGGTCGGGACTGTAGAAGCCCATCGGCCAGCTATTGATCAGCGCACAGGCAAACGCTGCCGGTTCGTGGCACTTGAGCCAGCAACTGGCGTAGGTCAGCAAAGCGAAACTGGCGGCATGGGACTCGGGGAAACCGTAGCTGCCGAAACCTTTGATCTGCTCGAAGATCTGCGCAGCGAATTCCGGCGTATAGCCGTTTTTCTTCATACCGGCAGCCAGGCGCTCCTTGTGCGGTTCCAGGCCACCGTGGCGCTTCCACGCCGCCATGGAGCGCCGCAACTGGTCGGCCTCGCCGGGGCTGTAGTCGGCGGCAACAATGGCGATCTGCATCACCTGTTCCTGAAACAGCGGCACGCCAAGGGTGCGCTTGAGCACCACTTCCAGTTCTGGCGAAGGATAGGTTTCTTTTTCTTCTTTATTGCGACGACGCAGATACGGGTGAACCATCCCGCCCTGAATCGGGCCCGGCCGGACAATCGCCACCTGAATCACCAGGTCATAGAATTTTTGCGGACGCAGGCGCGGCAGCATCGACATCTGCGCCCGCGATTCGATCTGGAACACGCCGATAGTGTCGGCGCGGCTGATCATCGCGTAGGTCGGTTGGTCTTCGGGGGGAATCGTCGCCAGGCTCAAATCGCGTTGACGATGGCGGCGCAGCAGATCGAAACAGCGGCGGATCGCGCTGAGCATGCCAAGTGCCAGGATATCCACCTTGAGCAGGCCGACCGCATCGAGGTCGTCCTTGTCCCACTGAATAATCGTGCGCTCGGCCATGGCCGCGTTCTCGACCGGCACCAGAGTGTCCAGCGGCTGCTCGGAAATCACAAAACCGCCGGGGTGTTGCGACAGGTGCCGGGGGAAGCCGATCAGTTGCCCGGTCAGGCTCAAGACCCGGCGCAGCAGCGGGCTCTCGGGGTCGAAACCGTTTTCGCGCAAGCGTTCCAGCGGCGGCGTTTCGTCGCTCCAGTGGCCACAGCAATCGGCCAGTGCATTGATCTGGTCCGGCGGCAGGCCCAAGGCCTTGGCCACGTCCCGTACGGCACCGGCGGCGTGGTAACTGCTGACCACCGCGGTCAACGCTGCACGACCACGGCCATATCGACGGAAGACATATTGCAGGACTTCTTCGCGACGCTCGTGCTCGAAATCGACGTCGATGTCCGGCGGCTCGTTGCGCTCCCTGGACATGAAGCGTTCGAACAGCAATGTGGTGCGCTCCGGGTCGATTTCGGTGATGCCCAAGGCAAAACACACCGCCGAGTTGGCTGCCGAACCACGACCCTGACAGAGAATCTGTTGCTCGCGGGCGAAACGCACCACGTCGTGCACGGTGAGGAAATAGCTTTCGTAGCCGAGTTCAGCGATCAGTTGCAGTTCCTTGTTGATCTGCCGTAGCACCTTGAACGGTGCGCCTTGCTTCCAGCGCCAGGCGATGCCCTCCTTGGTCAATTGGCGCAACCAGGAAGTGGCGCTGTGCCCCTCGGGCACCAGCTCCTTTGGATATTGATAGCGCAATGCGCTCAGATCAAAGGTGCAGCGCCGAGCGAGGGCGACTGACTCATCAAGCAAAGCCTGCGGATACAGTTCATGCAACACCTCGACACTGCGCAAGTGCCGCTCGCCATTGGGGTGCAAGCGCAGGCCGGCCTCGGCCACCGGCAGGTGATGGCGGATCGCAGTCATGGTGTCCTGCAGGGCGCGGCGGCCACGGGCGTGCATGTGCACGTCGCCACTGGCCACGGCGCGAATCTGCAACTCGGCGGCCAGATCCAACAACGCCAACAGACGCTGTTGATCATCCTGACCTCGGTGCAGTTGCACGGCCAGCCACAGCCTGTCGCCGAACGTCTGTTTCAGCCAGCGCCCTTCTTGCACCTCAGTGACAGAATCAGGCACCCACAGCACCAGCAGCCCCGACAGCGGTTCGTCGAAATCCTCGCGCAAGACTTGATACTGGCCTTTCTGCGTACGCCGCCGCGCGCGGGTGATCAAGCCGCACAGCGCCTGATAACCGGCAAGGTTCTCCACCAACAGCACCAGCTTCGGGCCGTTTTCAATCCGCACTTCGCTGCCGATGATCAGTGGCAGCTCAACCGACTTTGCCGCTTGCCACGCTCGTACGATGCCGGCCAGTGTGCATTCGTCAGTGATCGCCAAGGCCTGATAACCGTGCTTTTTCGCTCGTTGAAACAACTCGAGCGCACTGGACGCACCGCGCTGGAAACTGAAGTTCGACAGGCAATGCAGTTCAGCGTAACCACCGTTCATGCAAACCAGCCCTGCAGCCACAACGGTCCGCCCTCACCCACCGCCCGCCAGGCCCAGCCTTGCTGGCCGGTGCGGCTCTGGATCAGGTAATAATCGCGGCGCACATCATCGCCATCCCACCAGCCTGACTCAATGCGTTCCGGGCCCATGAGAATTCGCGCCGAGCCTTCCGGCACGCTTTGCGGCTCAGTGAGTAGCCAGCCCGGACGCTGCACGCTCGGCAGGCCTGCGCAAGGCTGTTTGTCGACGCCGAACTGCCAGGCGCACTCGGGGCGATGATCGGCATGGAAGCGCAGACCCTGCACCGCATCGTCACCGAGCCGCGCGCGCAAGCGTTCGCGTAATTGCTCCCACGGCAGGGTCTGCTGCGGGCGGTCGTCGAAAAGCTCCTGAAATTGCGGCACGAAACTCGGCAGATCTTCTGCACGCAGGCGAAAGCCGCGCACCGGCGCCTCGACCTGCACCTGTTCCAGCCGCCCCCGGGCCAGTTCGAAAAGCATCGCCGGATCCCGTTCGGCGCTGAGCAGGCCGACCTTGATCAGCGTGTCCGGCAAGCCGGCGTGTTCCAGGTGCAGATCGAAACGCTGCACGCCGCTGTCGCGTCCGCAAAGGAACGCCGACAGATCGCCGGTCAATCGTCGCAACGGAAACAGCAGTGCCTGATGCGATTGCACGTCAAAGTTGAGTTCGATGCGCACATCAAAACGGTCGGGTGGCAAGTAGAACTCCAGCGCCAGCGGCCGCGCGCCGAACAGGGTATCGAGGTGTTTGAGCATCGACGCTTCGAAGCGCCGTGCCAGCGCCTGACGCGGCAGGTTTTGCACTTGATTGAGGTTGCGCAGGCCCATCCGGGACAGTGCCGTGGCCACGCTCGGTTCGAGGCCAACCCGGTCGACGGGCAATTGCCCCAGATGATGTTGCAAGGCCTCGCCGTCTGGCACCACCAGCCCATCGTAGGCGTTGGCCAACACTCGGGCAGCCACCGGATTGGGGGCGGCGACGATGCGATGGCGAAAGCCCAGATCGGTCAGCTCCTGGCGCAACCGCGCTTCGAATTGCGCCCAGGTGCCGAACAGGCCCAGGCTCGACTCGATCTCGAACACCACGGTACGCGGGTAATGCACGCTGACCTGTGCACTGAAGCGATAGGCCCAGGCGGCGAGAAACTGCTGCCAGCGCTCGACTTCGGCGGCCTGGTAATCAACCGTGGCAAAGCCTTTGCTCATGGCCTGGGCCGCGGTCATCGATTGCCCCGCACGCAAACCCAGTTTGCGCGCCGCCGGGTTGACCGCTTGCAATACCCGGCGCTGGGCCGGGCCGTTGAGCAGCACCAACGGCTCATCGGCATCGGGGCGCTGACGCAGTACAGCGTCCAGAGCCAATTGCGGAAACAGAATGCATACCCAGCGCATGGCGATCTCAGTGCCCCACGGCAAAGGCAATCGGTGCCGAACGCGCCAACCCGCCACGACACTTGAGAATGCGCAATTGCGCCGGCTTGGCGTCGATGGCAATCCGCAGTGCCGCCGGTGACGGGTTGACCGCTTCGCTCAACTGCCGCCAGGCAAAGGCCAGCGTCTGGCCGGACTCGGCAGCCACCTGCAAACGCCGCAAGGCACGATCATCAGCCTTGTGCGGCCAGCACAGCACCGCGCCACAACTGCCCGAACGCAGGCATTGCTCCGCCGCCCACAAGGCATCACGTTCGCTGGCCTGAATCACCGACAACTGCCGCAGGTCGACCCCGGCGCTTGCCCACGCCTGCGGATACGGCACGAACGGTGGCGCGACCAGCACGATGCGCTCACCCGCTGCTGCCAACCGCGCCAGCGTCGGCCAGACCAGTTGCAACTCACCGACACCCGGGCCGGCCAGCAGGATTTCGCTCAATGCTCCTTCCGGCCAGCCACCGCTGGGCAGCGCTGCATCGAGTGCGGCATGCCCGGTCGGCTGTGGACTGGCCGCCGGTGGCGCAGGCCGGCCCTTCCAGACCTGGCCGCCATTGAACAGCGTATCCAGTGCAACGACGGCGCCCATCAGCCTTGCCTCACCAGACCGCAGAACACCCCTTCGATGGCCAGATCCTGATCGTCACGCACGACAATCGGCTGATACGCCGGGTTGCGCGGCAACAGCCGCACCTCAGTGCCCAACCGCTCGAAGCGTTTGATGGTGACTTCCCCGTCAAGACGCGCCACCACGATCTGCCCATTCAGCGCCTCGGGATTGCGCCGCACGCCGACCAGATCGCCGTCAAGAATGCCATCCTCGATCATCGAATCGCCCTGCACCCGCAGCAGGTAATCGGGGGTGCGAGAGAACAACGCGGGGTCAAGCATCAAGCGCCCATGCACCTCGGCATCGGCGCCAATCGGCGCACCGGCAGCCACCCGGCCAAGCACAGGAACATCGAGCATTTCGGGACGCGACGGTTGCCCGAGCAGCCGGATACCACGGGCCTGATGCGGGTTGACCTCGATAAAACCGGCTTCAGTGAGCGCCAGCACATGCTTGCGCGCCACACTGCGCGAGGCAAAACCAAAAGCCTCGCTGATTTCAGCGAGGCTTGGGGACTGACCGTGTTCGGCGATACGTTCGCGGATAAAGGTCAGGATGGCGGTACGGCGAGGAGAGAGATTGGTCATGGAGTACATTTGTACTCCTGTAGGAAATACCTGACAAGCACCGCCAGTCAGGTAGGCCTGATCCACGCTGTGCAGCCAAGAACGCAGCCGTGACGCGGAGGGTGGGAACGATCAAAAACCAGATCAAGACCAAGATCAAAGGCCCCTCACCCTAGCCCTCTCCCGCAGGGAGAGGGGACTGACCGTGTTGATTGGAAGGCATACGCCGACATGCAGTACCGAGTCGAACTCAGGTTTTGAACGGCCCAAAAATCGGCTCCCTCTCCTCGGGGAGAGGGCTGGGCGGGCGGCGTTCCGATGAGGGGCGAATCCACTGAAGATCTCAAGCCATACGTCGCTTCTAACCACTCAACAATGAGCGTTAGCTCGCGTGCTCTTGATCTTGATCTTGCCTAACCAGCGACATCGGAAGGCTGAGTGGAGGGATTGATCCGGGCGT